>NZ_JBHWLY010000063.1:12672-36227 GCF_042730435.1 Nocardioides sp. NPDC059952
CCGCGGTGTCTGAGCATGCTTCACTTCCCCCTTCCCCCCCCCACAAACCCCCCGCACAGCCCCAGGGGGGCCTGCGGCGCCCCCCCCCGCCGGGGGGCCCGCCGCCAACATGCGCCCCGCCCCACACTCGTTGCTGGACGGTTGTCACCTGACGGTGGTGAAGTCACCCCCGCTGGCCCAGTAGGCGACCTCGTCGCCGCTGTAGGCAGCAGTGACGGCGTACTCACCTGCGGGGAGCTTGACGAACGTGACGCCCGCCGCCCCGCCACTGAGCGACTTGGTGACCGTACGTCCGCCGTTGGTCGTGATCTTGACCGTCCCGGTGGGCAGGTAGCCCGGCGCGGTGACCTTGACGGCCACCTCCGCCTCCCGGGAGCCGCCGGTCGCGGTGACCTTGACGGTCGGCTTGACGCGGACCCGGCCGCTGGGGCCGTACGTCTTGCTCAACGTCTCCCCGCTGCTGGACCGAGCGACCACGGTGACGCTGAGGCGGTGGCTGACGTCGGCCTCGGTCGGACGGTACTTCTCGGTCGTCGCGCCAGAGATCGGCGTGCCTTCCCGCGTCCACTGGTAGGAGAGGTCGACCGCCTCGCTGAAGCTGCCCGGGTCGACCTGCATCAGGCCGCCGAGACGGGTGCCGCCCTTTACGAAGCCGGCAGCGGTCTGCGACAGCTCACCGCCGCTCGGCGGCTCGGCCGGCTGCTGCGGCGCCTTGCCGCCACCGACGAGGGTGCTGGCGAAGGCGTAGGACTGCTTCGGGCGGTAGCCCTCCTGGACACCGACGACGACCGCGCCGATCCTCTTCCCGGAGGCCGTTGCGGGCACCTTCAGGAAGCGGGACTTGCTGCGGGCGATCAGGGTCTTGTCGGCGTACCACCTGACCTCGCCGATCTTTGCCGACGGCTCGTAGTCCGCTCCGCCGACGGAGACCGTCGAGCCGACCTTCTGGGTGCCGCTGATCTTCGGCTGCGCCAGGACCTTGAACGTGCCCTGCTTGATCGGCGGCAGGATCTGGCTCATCGTCTTGGCCCCGCTGTAGTCCCGGCGGGTGCCGGTGAGCACCGCCGCGATCTGCTTGCCGGCGAGGTGGCCGGGGATGCGGAAGGTCTTGTTGGTCGCACCCGGGATCGGCTTCTTGTTCACGATCCACTGGTAGCGGATCTTGTTCGGGTTCGGGCTCCACGAGCCGGTGTTGACGGTGACCGCCTTGCCGACCTGCGCCGTGCCCTCGACCGTGGGTCGCTTGGTGACCGAGAGGCGCTTCGTCGACGGCGTCCCCTTGTCGTTGATGTGGATGAACCCGGTCGGGTAGTTCACCGAGTCCTTGCCGATCCGGCGCCAGCTGATGTCGCTGCCGTAGTTGGACTCCGAGATCGTGATCGTGTCCGCGCCGACGTTCTCGACGATGGCGACGTGCCCGAAGCGGCTCGCGCTCGGGTGCGAGGAGTGCCACCAGGCGACCGAGCCGACGGTCGGCGTCCGGTTCGTCAGCCTGCTCAGCGCAACGCCCCAGTTCGTCGCGTTGCCCTCGCCCGACCAGGGGCGAGCGTTCGGCAGGCCGGTCTTGATCAGCTTGTACGCGACGTAGTTGGTGCAGTTCCGACCGGCGTACATCCGCCAGTACATGCTTCCCCAGGCACTTTCGTAGCCGCCGGTGGAGTAGCCCTTGCTGCGGCAGTCCGAGAAGCCGGAGCAGAGCGTGATCGAGCCCGCGTGCGCCGGTGATGCCAACTTGGGGATGACTTGCACACCGAGGCCGACGAGCAGCAGAACCGCGCCGGTGACCAAGGTCCGGCGCAGCGCCCCGCCAGGCTTCCCCACCTGGCGCGACTCCTGTGAATACTGGTGTTTCTGTGACTTGAGGGGCACATGAGCACCCTAGAGAAAGTTGTCAACCATTGATACCGGTGTGTCGGAATTACAACACTGTATTTTTACTTTCCACGCTCAGCGACTCCCAAGAACGGGCAACAACGGCGATATAAATGTCTCGAAATCCGAGCAGAATGAGAGGATCCAGCCATGCCTGGAACCAATCTGACGCGCGCCGAAGCCACCGCTAGGGCTGCCCTCCTCGACGTCCTCTCGTACGACATCGATCTCGACCTCACCACGGGTACTGAGACCTTCGGTTCGACGACGACGATCACCTTCACCTCCACCGAGGCCGGTGCCTCGACCTTCGCCGATCTGGTCGGTGCGACGGTCCACGAGATCACCCTCAACGGCGTGGCGCTCGACCCCGCGGTGGCGTACCAGGACTCCCGGATCCAGCTGGACGGCCTCGCGGCCGAGAACGTGCTCGTCGTCAAGGCCGACTGCGCCTACTCGCACACCGGCGAGGGCCTGCACCGCTTCGTCGACCCCGCCGACGACCGCGTCTACCTCTACTCCCAGTTCGAGGTCCCCGACGCGCGCCGCGTCTACACCACCTTCGAGCAGCCCGACCTCAAGTCCGTCTTCACCTTCCACGTGACCGCTCCCGAGGGCTGGAAGGTCGTCTCCAACGCCGTGACGCCCGAGCCGAAGCCGCTCGGCGACGGCCGCGCGACCTGGGACTTCGAGCCCACCAAGAAGATGTCGACCTACATCACCGCGCTGATCGCCGGTGAGTACCACGAGGTCCAGGACCTCTACGAGGGCAAGTTCGGCACGATCCCGCTGGGCCACTACTGCCGCCAGTCGCTGGTCCCCTACCTCGACCGCGACGAGGTCGTGAAGATCACCAAGCAGGGCTTCGAGTTCTTCGAGGACGCCTTCGACTTCCCCTACCCCTTCGGGAAGTACGACCAGCTCTACGTGCCGGAATACAACATGGGCGCGATGGAGAACGCCGGCGCCGTGACGCTGCGCGACGAATACCTGCCGCGCTCCAAGCAGCCGCGCTCCTTCTACGACTTCCGCGCCTCGGTGATCCTGCACGAGATGGCGCACATGTGGTTCGGCGACCTGGTCACCATGAAGTGGTGGGACGACCTCTGGCTCAACGAGTCCTTCGCCGAGTGGGCCTGCTACCACGCCCAGGCCAACGCGACCGAGTTCACCGACGCCTGGACCGGCTTCACCAACGCGCGCAAGCAGACCGGCTACCGCCAGGACCAGCTGCCCACCACCCACCCGATCGCCGCGGACAACTACGACCTGCAGGCCGTCGAGGTCAACTTCGACATGATCACCTACGCCAAGGGCGCCTCCGTCCTGAAGCAGCTGGTGGCGTGGGTCGGGCTGGAGCCGTTCCTGGAGGGGCTGAAGGCCTACTTCAAGGAGTTCGCCTACGGGAACTCCGAGTTCAAGGACCTGCTGCGCCACCTCGAGGCCGCCTCCGGCCGTGAGCTCCAGGGCTGGGCCCAGGAGTGGCTGCAGACCGCCGGCGTGAACACCCTCGCGCCGTCGTTCGAGCTGGCCGAGGACGGGTCCTACGCCTCCTTCGCGGTCAAGCAGACCGCCCCGGCCGACTACCCCACGCTCCGCCGCCACCGCATCGGCCTCGGCCTCTACGACCTGGTCGACGGCGCGCTCGTCCGCCGCGACGCGTTCGAGATCGACGTCACCGGTGAGCTGACCGAGGTCCCGCAGCTGGTGGGCGTCAAGCAGCCCGACCTGCTGCTGCTCAACGAGGGCGACCTGACGTACGCCAAGATCCGGCTCGACGAGCGTTCGCTGGCCACCGCGCTGTCGTCGCTGTCGGCGCTGGACGACTCGCTCTCGCGCGCGCTGATCTGGGGTGCCGCCTGGGACATGACCCGCGACGCGGAGATGCGGGCCAGCGACTTCGTCGAGCTCGTGCTCGCCAACATCGGCCAGGAGACCGACGCCTGGGGCGTCACCCGGATCCCGGTCTTCGCCGCCCAGGCCGTCGGCTCCTTCTCGGCCCCGGCCAACCGCGACGCCCTCAAGGCGCGCTGGGAGACCGGGCTCAAGAGCCTGCTGCAGAGCGCCGCCCCGAGCAGCGACCACCAGCTGACCTTCGCCCGGACGTACGCCGCGGCCGCCCGCTCCGAGGCCGCGATCGCCGACCTCCAGGGGCTGCTCTCCGGCGACCTGGTCCTCGACGGTCTCGACATCGACCAGGACCTGCGCTGGGCGCTGGTCACCGGTCTGGCCGCCTCGGGCACCTTCGGCGAGGCCGAGATCGACGCCGAGCTCGAGCGCGACAACACCATCTCCGGCAAGGAGAAGTCGGCCGCCGCCCGCGCCGCGCAGCCGACCGCCGAGGCCAAGGAGGCGGCGTGGGACTCGGTCGTCGTCCGCACCGACGTCGCCAACGAGACCGCCCGCTCGATCGTGCTCTCGTTCCAGCGCGGCGGCCAGGACGAGGTGCTGGCGCCCTTCATCGACCGCTACTTCGAGGCCGCCGACACCCTCTGGGACCACCTCGGCACCCACCGCGCCTCGACGGTGCTGGAGTTCATCTTCCCCAAGCCGGCCGCCTCCACCGAGCTCCTGGAGAAGGCCGACAAGTGGCTGGAGACCTCCCCCGCCGAGCCCGCCGCCAAGCGCTACGTCCGCGAAGGACGTGACGAGGTCGCCCGCGCCCTCGCCGCTCAGGAGCGCGACGCGCAGTAACACCGCCCCGTCGGTCGAGCCGGGTTCGTGAGGTACGAGCGAACCCGTGTCGAGACCAACACGGTCCTGCCGAGCGGCGAAAGGACTGTGTTGGTCTCGACACGCTCGGCCGCAGGCGGCCTCACGGCTCGACCAGCGGTGGCTGAAAACGACGAATGGAAGGGATGGCTCCCTTTCACTAACAACTTTATAGCGCACATAGGGGCTTGAAACAAGCCCCCCGGATGGGGGCAGAATCTCCTGCTCGAACAGGTAAAGCGCCTGTTCAGACAGGGGATTCAACGTTGCAAGCATTCGATCTCGCGGGCCGTCACGACGCCAAGGCGGACCCGGCACTGATCGCCGATGACGAGCAGCACTTCGCTGCCATCGGGCAGAGTCTCGAGGAGCAGATCGCCGAGCTCAACGAACGGCTGGACGACGTACGCCGCCGGCCGGGTGGTCACGGGCAGGAGGCGATGGACCGCGATCTGGAGGTGCACCGGATCGGCGGGCAGCTGCGGATGCTGCGCAGGTTCAGCCTGGATCTGTGTCTGGGGCGGATCGTCACGGAGTCGGGCGACACGATCTACATCGGTCGCCTCGGGCTGACCGCCACCGACGGGCGGCGGCTGCTGGTCGACTGGCGCTCTCCGGCCGCGGAGCCGTTCTTCGCGACCACCCACGCCGACCCGCGCGGGCTGTTGAGCCGGCGGCGCTACCGCTGGACCAACGGGCGGGTCACCGACTACTGGGACGAGGTCTTCACCGCCGAGGGCCTCGAGGGGCATGCCGCCGCCCTCGACGACCAGTCGGCCTTCATCGCCACCCTCGGCAGCAGCCGCTCCCCGCGGATGCGCGATGTCCTGGGCACGATCCAGTCCGACCAGGACGCGATCATCCGCGCGTCCTCGCGGGGCACCCTCGTCGTCGACGGCGGTCCGGGAACGGGCAAGACCGTGGTGGCGCTGCACCGCACGGCGTACCTCCTCTACTCCGACCCGCGCCTGGGCGAGGGCAAGGGCGGGGTGCTGTTCGTGGGACCGCACGAGCCCTATCTCTCCTACGTGGCCGACGTGCTGCCGAGCCTGGGCGAGGAAGGCGTACGCACCTCCACGCTGCGCCGGATGGTGCCCGAGGGTGCCTCCCTGCTGCCCGAGCCGGATGAGGAGGTAGCCCGGCTCAAGGCCGACGCCCGGATGGTGGCCGCGATCGAGCCCGCGGTGGCGCTCTACGAAAAGCCTCCGTCGAAGCCGACGCTGGTCGAGACGCCCTACGGTGACGCAGTGATCAGCACCGGCGACTGGACCGAGGCGATCGCCGCGGCAGAGCAGGGTACGCCGCACAACGACGCCCGCGACCAGGTCTGGGACGCGCTGCTCAGGATCGTGACCGAGCGGATCCAGGAGAACGGCGCGAGCGACCCCGATCGTGACTACGACGCCGACGTCGATCTCGACCCTTCGACAAGCTCAGGACACCGCGACTGGGGCGACGGCCCGACCCTGGAGGAGGACGAGTTCGACGCGTACGGGCTGGTCGACGAGGACGCGACCGACGCCCTGCGCGCCTCGCTGGAGACCAACGCCGGGCTGCTCCACGTCTTCGGCGAGGTCTGGCCACGGCTGCGGCCGGCGGACATCGTCGGGGACCTGTGGGAGGTGCCCGCCTTCTTGCGGATGTGCGCACCCTGGCTCACCCCGGAGGAGGTGAAGACGCTGCAGCGTGAGGACCCCCGGGCCTGGGCCGAAGCCGACCTGCCGCTGCTCGACGCCGCCCACCGCCGGCTCGGCGATCCCGACGCCTCCCGGCGCCGGAGCGCCCAGAAGGCTGCCGCGGCCGCCGACCGGAAGGCGAAGGCCGAGGTCGTCTCGGATCTGATCAGCCACGACGACTCCGAGATGAAGGTGATGTCGATGCTGCGTGGCCAGGACGTACGCACCGCGCTCCTGGACGACTCGGTGCGGGAACCGGACGAGCTCGACCCGTACGCCGGACCGTTCGCCCACATCGTCGTCGACGAGGCGCAGGAGCTGACCGACGCCGAGTGGCAGATGCTGATCAGCCGCTGCCCCTCGCGCAGCTTCACGATCGTCGGCGACCGGGCGCAGGCGCGGCACGGATTCACCGAGTCATGGCAGGAGCGGCTCGAGCGCGTCGGCCTGGACCGGATCGAGATGGCCGGCCTGAGCATCAACTACCGCACACCGGAGGAGGTGATGACCGAGGCCGAGCCGGTCATCCGGGCCGCGCTCCCCGACGCCAACGTGCCCACGTCGATCCGTGCTTCGGGCATCCCGGTCGTCCACGGCTCGGTCGCGGATCTCGACGAGATCCTGGACACCTGGCTCGCCGAGAACGAGGAGGGTGTCGCCTGTGTCATCGCCGCCGGTTCGCCCGACAGCAACGAGGGCCGCGTACGCCGGTTGAGCCCCGTGCACGCCAAGGGTCTCGAGTTCGACCTGGTCGTCCTCATCGACCCCGAGACGTACGGGAGCGGGATCGAGGGTGCCGTGGACCGCTACGTCGCGATGACGCGGGCGACCCAGCAGCTGGCCATCCTCAGGTGAACAGTCTCAGCTGAGCGACAAGCGGGTCAGTGCGTCGTGGCGGGGAGGTTGTCGTCCTCGGCCTTGTGAGGCTTGGGCAGCAGCCCCTCGCCGCGGAACACACCCGGCAGCAGCACCAGGAGGGAGATGATCACCATCAGGATCACCGGGATGAGCAGGATGAGCAGGAGCAGACCGGAGGCGGTCATCGCATCGGCGACCGGCCAGCCGTTGGGAACCTCGGCGCTGGCGGGGCCGGCGGTAGCAACAGAGGCGACGACGGCGGCGGAGGCGGAGGCGCCGAGGAGGCCGGCGCGGCGCAGGATCTGGTTGCTCACGAGGCAGATACTAACCGGCGTACGTCCTGGTTCTCATCTCTGCCCCTCGGCCCCGCGGCGGGAGTCGATGCCCGCCTGGGGATTGGCCGCGGGGCTTGAACGCCTTGGATACTGGAACCCATGTCCATTCCCCCGAACCCCCCACTCGTCTCGGTCTCCTGGTCGACGCTCGGCGAATGGGTGATCGGCATCCCGCTGCGCATCCTCGGCCTGGTCGTCCTGGCGATCGTGCTCCGCTGGGTGCTGCACCGGGTGATCGACAAGGTCGTCGGCCGCGCCGTCGAGGCGCCGACGCTCGCCGGCAAGATCACCAAGCTGCACGAGCCGGGCGACGAGATCCACGCGATCTCCCGCCGCAGCCAGCGCGCCCAGGCGATCGGCTCGCTGCTCAAGAGCGTCGTCACCGGCGTGCTGGTCGCGATCTTCGCCACCATGATCCTGGACGAGCTCGGCATCAACATCGCCCCGATCATCGCCTCGGCCGGGATCGTCGGTCTGGCGCTCGGTTTCGGCGCCCAGTCGCTCGTGCGGGACTATCTGTCCGGCATCTTCATGATCATCGAGGACCAGTACGGCGTCGGTGACAGCATCGAGGTCAACAACATCAGCGGCACCGTCGAGGCCGTGACGCTGCGGATCACCCGGCTGCGCTCGCTCGACGGCACGGTCTGGTACATCCCCAACGGCGAGATCCTCACCGTCGGCAACCACAGCCAGAACTGGGCCCGCGCCGTCATCGACGTCGGCGTCGGCTACAACGAGGACCTCAACAAGGTCCAGCGCGTGCTCCGCGAGGTCTCCCACGACCTGTGGGTCGATGAGGAGTTCAAGGGCCAGATCATCGAGGAGCCCGAGGTCACCGGCGTCGAGGCGCTGGCTGCCGACTCGATCACCCTGCGGGTGCTGATCAAGACACTGCCCCTCAAGCAGTGGGCGATCGCGCGCGAGATGCGCCAGCGGATCAAGGCCCGCCTCGACTACGAGGGCATCGAGATGCCCTTCCCGCAGCGGGTCATCTGGCACCGCGACGACAAGGCCGCCGCTGCCGAGGAAGAGAAGACCAAGGCCTGATGCCCGCTGGTCGAGCCGCCGGAGCCGCTAGGCGGAGGCGTGTCGAGACCAACACGGTCCTATCGGCGCACGACGGGACTGTGTTGGTCTCGACACCGGCTCGCTGGCGCTCGCCGGGCTCGACCAGCGGTGCGGCTCAGGCGAGGGCGGCGTCGAGGGTGATGGTGGTGCCGGCGAGCGCCTGGCTGACCGGGCAACCGGCCTTGGCCGCCTCGGCGAGGCTGACGAAGGCGTCGTTGTCGAGTCCCTCGACCACACCACGCGTGGTCAGCTTGATGCCGGTGATGCCCTTGCCGGGGGTGAACTCGACCTCGGCGCTGGTCTCCAGGCTGGTCGGCGGGGTGCCGTTCTCGGCCAGGCCGTTGGAGAAGGCCATCGAGAAGCAGGAGGAGTGGGCGGCGGCGATGAGCTCCTCGGGGCTGGTCTTGCCGCTGGGCTCCTGCGAGCGGGCCACCCAGGTGACGTCGTAGGTCCCCAGGCCCGAGGAGTCCAGCGTCACCTTGCCGGCGCCCTCGAAGAGCGAGCCCTCCCAGACGGTGGTGGCAGTGCGGGTGGTGGCCATCGTTATCTCCCAAAGTTCGAGTGTGTGCGTACGTCCCCGATCCTGCCACGGGACGCGCGGGCGGACCCGCGTGGAAGAATGGCTCAGTGACGTTTTATGAGGAGATCGGCGGGATGGACACCATCCGCACGATCGTGGCCAAGTTCTACGAGGGCGTGGCGACCGACGAGCTGATGCGCCCGATGTATCCCGAGGAGGATCTCGGTCCGGCGCAGGAACGCCTGACGCTCTTCCTGGCTCAGTACTGGGGCGGGCCGACGACCTACTCCGAGCAACGTGGCCACCCACGGCTGCGGATGCGTCACGCCCCGTTCGAGGTCACCTCGGAGGCTCGCGACCGCTGGCTCGTCCACTTCCGCGAGGGGCTCGACGCCGCCGGGCTCACCCCCGAGCAGGACGCGCAGTTCTGGGCCTACGCCGAGCACGCGGCGAACTTCATGATCAACAGCCCGAGCTGAGTCCTCAGCCCACGTGCACGTGCGGCCGCCGGGTCCGGTCCGGCTCGGCCCGCCGCAGGATCTCCCGGGTGGTCGGGGCGACCTCGCCGACCCCGGTGAACAGGAACCGCAGCAGGTTGATCGCCGGGTTGCCCTCGGTCCACTCGAAGTAGATGTGCGGCACCACGCCGGTGACGTCGCGGATGTGGAGCAGCGTCGCCGCCAGCGCGTTGGGCACCGCCGGTGCCTCCAGGCGCAGCACCCGGCGGCGGCCGATCACCTCGCCACGTACCTTCAGGGTGCCTTCGAAGTCGGACGGGTCGGTGACATGCACCTCGACGAAGATGATGTCGCCGTCGTCGGCCAGGTCGTTGTCGGCGACGATCTGGCGCAGCTTGTCGTCGTACTCCTCGGGGCCCTCGGTGCCCTCGTGCTCGTTGGCGACGAGCCGGATCTGGCGGCGCGCGCAGTCGCGCAGGAACGTCTCGGCCAGCTTGTCGAGCTCGACGCCGGTCACGCGCAGCTCGAAGGAGCGCATGATCCGGGAGACCAGCGAGACTCCGATGATCGCGGCGATGAAGCAGGCCGCGATCTTGACGCCGTCCGGACGCTCGATCACGTTGGAGACCGTGGTGTAGGCGAACACGGCCGCGATCAGGCCGAACAGGACCGTCCGGACCTTCTGGCCGGCCTTGTGCGCGGCCAGTGTCACCGCCACCGCGGCGGAGAGCATCAGGACCAGCACACCCGTGGCGTACGCCCCGCCCTGGGCATCCACGTCGGCGTCGAAGATCCAGGTGATCAGGAACGCTGCCGCCGAGATCGTCACCACCAGCGGCCGGGTAGCGGCCGCCCACTCCGGTGACATCCCGTAACGCGGCAGGTAGCGCGGGATCAGGTTGAGCAGACCGGCCATCGCCGAGGCGCCGGCGAACCACAGGATGAGGATGGTCGAGATGTCGTACGCCGTCCCGAAGGCGCTGCCGAGGTAGTCGTGGGCGAGATAGGCCAGGGCTCGGCCGTTGGCCTTGCCGCCCTCCTGGAACTCCTCGGCGGGGATCAGCAGGGTGGTCACCCAGGAGGAGGCGATCAGGAAGACGCTCATCGTCAGGGCGGCCGCGGTGAGCAGCCTCTTGGTGCCCCGGATCCGTCCGGCGGGGTCCTCCTCGGTGTCGCTCTTGTCGCCCCTGACCTGCGGCATCACCGCGACACCGGTCTCGAACCCGCTCATCCCGAGGGCGAGCTTGGGGAAGACCAGCAGCGAGACCGCGATCATCGTCGTGACATCGCCGTGCTCGACGAAGAGGGCGTCGTTCCAGGTGGTGAAGACGCCGGGGTTGCTGAACACGTGCACCAGGCCGACGACGATCACGACCAGGTTGAGAGCCAGGAAGGTGACCACCAGGCCGACGGCGATCCCGATCGCCTCCTTGAACCCCTTCAGGAACACCGCGGCCAGGGCGGCCAGCAGCACCAGGGTGATCACCATGTTGTGCCCGTGCCAGGTGGACGGGAAGAGCGGGTTCTCCACCACGTGCGCGGCGCCGTCGGCGGCCGAGAGGGTCATCGTGATGATGAAGTCGGTGGCGGCGAAGCCGAGCAGGGCGAGCACGAACGCCTTGCCGCCCCAGCGGGACAGCAGCCGCTCCAGCATCGCGATCGACCCCTGCCCGTGCGGGCTCTCGGCCGCGACCCGGCGGTAGACCGGCAGCGCGCCGAGCAGGGTCAGCCCGACCAGGACCAGGGTCGCGATCGGCGAGAGCAGCCCGGCCGCGAGCGCCGCGATGCCCGGCTGGTAGCCCAGCGTCGAGAAGTAGTCGACACCGGTCAGGCACATCACCTGCCACCACGGATGCTTCTTCTCGTGGGTCTCCGTGGGCTCAGGAACGGCCGCCTGGCCGCTCTCTGCGATCGCTGCGGTCACGAGGACAACGCTTCCGCGTCAGGGGCAGCGGTGCCACATCCCGGCTACGCGGGAGAACGTAAGGATTTCGTCAAGATCCGTCCGGGTCGAGGGTGTAGCCCACACCAGGAGTGGTGACCAGGAAGCGCGGATGCGACGGGTCGTCCTCGAGCTTGCGGCGCAGCTGCGCGGCGTAGACGCGCAGATAGTGGGTCTCCTTCGCGTAGGCGGGACCCCAGACCTCCTTGAGGATCTGGTCGCGCGGCACCAGCCGGCCGACGTTGCGGGCCAGCAGCTCCAGGAAGGACCACTCGGTCGGGGTCAGCCTGACGTCGTCCCCGGCCTTGTGGACCCGCTTGCGGGCGAAGTCGATCTCCAGGTCGCCGACGCTCAGGCTGGTCGCGGCGGGCGGCGCGGACTCCTGGGAGCGTCTGACCGCCGCTCGTAGGCGCGCCATCAGCTCGTTCATCGCGAACGGTTTCGTGACGTAGTCGTCGGCGCCAAGGTCGAGCGCCTCGATCTTGTCGTCGCCGTGCTGACGCGCGGAGAGCACGACCACCGGGACCTGGGTCCAGCCGCGGAGCCCCTCGATCACCTCGGTGCCGTCCAGGTCCGGGAGCCCGAGGTCGAGCAGGACCACATCAGGGTGGGTCGCCGCCGCGGCGGCGAGCGCCGAGCGCCCGTCGGAGGCCGTCTCGACGTCCCAGCCGGCGGCGCGCAGGTTGATGGCGAGCGCGCGCAGCAGCGCGGGCTCGTCGTCGACGACGAGTACGCGGCTCATCGGGCGACTCCCGCGCGCGGCACCGCCACGACCATGGTCAGGCCGCCGCCGGGAGTGTCCTCGGCCGAGAGCCGGATGCCCAGCGCGTCACTCAGTCCCCTGGCCACGGCCAGACCGAGCCCCAGCCCACCCGCCGAGGTGTCGTCGAGGCGCTGGAACGGCTCGAACATCCGCTCCCGCTGGTCCTCGGGCACTCCCGGTCCACGATCGACGATCATCACCTCCACAGTCTCCGGCGTCTCGTGCGCAAGGACCCGCACCGGCTCGCCGGAGCGGGGTCCCTGGCCGCTGGCCCGGACCGCGTTGTTCACCAGGTTGGCGACGATGCGCTCCAGGAGGCCGGAGTCGGTGCGTACGAGGGGGGTGTCCTCGCCGACGTCGAAGGCGATCGACCCGGGCGGCAGGCCCGCGACGGCCAGCGGCAGCGACTCCTCGAGGCTGACGTCGCGCATCGCGGGGTGCACCAGGCCGGCCTCGACCCGGGAGAGGTCGAGGAGGTTGTCGATGAGCGACTCCAACTGGTCGGCGGAGGTCGCGGCCGACTCGACGAGCTCCTTGCGGTCCTCCTCCGAGACCCGGCCCACGAGCAGGCCGTCGAGGGCGGCGCGCATGGTCGCCAGCGGCGTACGCAGGTCGTGGGAGACCGCGCGAAGCAGCGCTGTCGAGGTCTGCTCGGCCCGCTCCAGGGCGAGGGCACGGTCGGCCTGGTCACGCAGCCGGCGGTGCTCCAGCACCAGCGACGTCTGAACTGCGAAGGCCTCCAGCACCCGTCGGTCGCGTGCCCGCAGCGGGGTGCCACGCAGGACGATCACGTGGGTGTCGTCGACCGCGACCTGACCGTCGCCCTGGTCCGGATCGGCGGCATAGCCGACCCCCGCGCCCGCCAGCCGTACCCACCCCTGCGGGGTCTCCTCCAGCAGGACCACCGACTGCTGGGCGAAGGTCTCCCGCACCCGGTGCACGATCGCCTCCGCCGTGTCCTGGCCGGTGAGCACCGAGCGGGACAGCGCTCCCATCGTCGCGGCCTCGCCTCTGGCCTGGCGTGCCTCGGCGGTCCTCCGAGAGGCGTGGTCGACCACGGTCGCGACGCCGACCGCGACCGCCACGAAGATCAGCAGCATCACCAGGTTGCGCGGCTCGGCGATGGTGAAGCGGTGCACCGGCGCGGTGAACCACCAGTTCAGGTGGGCGAACCCGGCCAGCGCGGCGACCACTGCGGGCCAGCGCCCGCCGACCAGCGCCACCAGCACGGTGGCCCCGAGAAGCAGCATGCTGGCCAGCGGAAGCTGGTCGGCGACGTCGCCCTCGATGCCGTCGGCGTGCAGCAGCCAGACCAGACCGAGTGGCACCACGAACGCACACAGCCAGCCCAGGACCTGCCGGGTGCTGCTGAGCGGTGACCCGAGGCCGCCCCGGCCCCGCGCGCCCCGCGCGATCTCGTCGTGGGTGACAAGATGCACGTCGATCGACCCGGCCGCGGCCGCGATCCGGTCACCCGTGGTGCCGGTGAAGAGCCTGCGCACCCGCCCGTGGCGGGAGACGCCGACGATGATCATGGTGGCGTTGGCGCCCGCCGCGAAGTCGACGACCGCGGTCGCCGCGTCCTCACCGATCACGCTGTGGAAGGTGCCGTCCAGCGACGCGGTCAACGCCTGGGCGCGCTCCAAGGACCCGGCCGACGGCCTGGCCAAGCCGTCGGCGGTGACCACGTGCACCGCCAGCAGCTCGGATCCCTTCGCGCGCTGGCACAGCCGGGCCGCTCGCCTCAGCAGCGTCTCCGACTCCGGCCCGCCGGTGACCGCGACGACGATGCGCTCCTTGGTCGGCCAGGGATGCTCGATCCGGTGCTCGCGCCGATAGTCGCCGAGGGCGTCGTCGACCCGGTCGGCCAGCCACAGGAGCGCCAGCTCACGCAGCGCGGTCAGGTTGCCGACCCGGAAGTAGGAGGTCAGGCTCGCGTCGATGTTCTCGGGCTTGTAGATGTTGCCATGAGCCATCCTTCGCCGCAGCGCGTCCGGCGCCATGTCGACGAGCTGGATCTGGTCCGCTGTGCGGACCACCTCGTCGGGCACGGTCTCCCGCTGGCGTACGCCGGTGATCCGCTCGACCTCGTCGTTGAGCGACTCCAGGTGCTGGATGTTGACGGTGGTGATCACGTCGATCCCGGCGGCGCGGATCTGCTCGACGTCCTGGGCCCGCTTGGTGTGCCGGCTGCCGGGCACGTTGGTGTGCGCGAGCTCGTCGACGCAGACCACCTTCGGAGCGCGGGCGATCACCGCGTCCAGGTCGAGCTCGGTGAAGGTCGCGCCGCGATAGTCGATCTCCCGGCGCGGGATCACCTCGAGCCCGTCGATCTGACGCGCGGTGTTGCTGCGGTCGTGGGTCTCCACGAAACCGACCACCACGTCGGTCCCCCGGGCCTGGCGACGCTGCGCCTCGCCGAGCATGGCGTACGTCTTGCCGACTCCGGGCGCTGCGCCGAGGTAGACGGTCAGGCGGCCCCGCTTCGGGGGCACCTCAGGGGACTTGCCCTCGGACGACGTGGTCTGCACGTCCCTATTCAACCTCTCCACCGATGCTGATGTGCTGATGTGCTGATGTGGCGGCGCGGCCGGCCGAGTGCCCCGATGCGCTCGGCCGGCCGGGTGCTTCTGCTCACTCAGCGGCGTTGCGTACCGCGATGTTGAGCTCGAGCACATTGACCCGCGGCGCGCCGAGGCACCCGAGGGTGCGACCGTCGGTGTTCTCGGCCACCAGCGCCTTCACCTCGTCCGTCGAGAGATCGTTGGCCTCTGCCACCCGGGACACCTGAATGGCTGCGTAAGCCGGTGAGATGTCCGGGTCGATCCCGGATGCGGAGGTGGTGACGGCGTCCGCGGGCACCTGGTCGACCGAGGCGCCCTCCCGGGCGGCGATCTCGCTCTGGCGCTCCTTGATCGCCTTGACCAGGTCTGGGTCTTCCGGACCGAGGTTGGAGCCGTAGGTGGACAGGGTGTCCCAGCCGTCGCCTGCGGCGCTGGGACGGGGGTGGAAGAGACCCTCGTCGTCGTTGCCCTGCCCGATCAGGGCCGAGCCGACGGCCTCGGCCGGGTCGTTGGTGTGCTCGCCGCTCTCGGTGACCAGGGAGCCGTCGGCACGCCACCCGAAGGCGGCCTGGGCGACGCCGGTGACGACCAGCGGGTAGGCGATCCCGCACAGCAGGGTCGCGGCGATGAGCACACGGAGCCCGGCGAGCGAGTGACGGAGGAGTGCATAGATCTCAGACATGTTCGGTTCCTTGGTCACAGTCCTGGGATGAGGGAGATGACGAGGTCGAGCAGCTTGATGCCGACGAACGGCACGATCAGGCCGCCGACCCCGTAGAGCAGCAGGTTGCGGCGCAGCAGGGCCGAGGCCGAGGATGGCCGGTAGCGCACGCCGCGCAGCGCCAGCGGGATCAGCCCGACGATGATCAGCGCGTTGAAGACCACCGCGGAGACGATGGCCGACTCCGGCGAGGACAACCGCATGATGTTGAGGACGTCCAGCGCGGGGAAGACCCCGACGAACATCGCCGGCAGGATCGCGAAGTACTTCGCGACGTCGTTGGCCACCGAGAAGGTGGTCAGCGCCCCGCGGGTGATCAGCAGCTGCTTGCCGATCTCGACCACGTCGATCAGCTTGGTCGGGTCGGAGTCGAGGTCGACCATGTTGCCGGCCTCCTTGGCCGCGGTCGTCCCGGTGTTCATCGCGACTCCGACGTCGGCCTGCGCGAGCGCGGGCGCGTCGTTGGTGCCGTCGCCGCACATCGCGACCATCCGTCCCCCGCGTTGTTCGCGCCGGATCAGCGCGAGCTTGTCCTCCGGGGTCGCCTCGGCGAGGACGTCGTCGACACCCGCCTCCTTCGCGATGGCCCTGGCCGTGGCGGCGTTGTCGCCGGTGATCATCACCGTCTTGATACCCATCGCGCGCAGCTCGTCGAACCGCTCGCGGATGCCTTCCTTGACGATGTCCTTGAGGTGCACGACGCCCAGCACCCGCGCCGGGTCGTCGTTGCGGTGCTCGGCGACGACCAGCGGCGTCCCGCCGCTCTCGGCGATCTCCGAGACGACCACCGCGGTCTCCGGGGGCACCTGGCCACCGTTCTCCTTGACCCAGGCCGTCACCGCGGAGGCGGCGCCCTTGCGTACGCTCAGGCCGGGGCTGTCCAGGCCGGACATCCGGGTGGTGGCGGAGAACTCCACCATCGTGGCGTCCGCCGGACCGCCCATCGATCGCCCGACGAGCGTGAGGATGCTGCGGCCCTCCGGGGTCTGGTCGGAGAGGCTGGCCAGGACCGCGGCGTTCTCCGCACCGGTCAGGGTGACACCGGTGACCGGGATGATCTCGTACGCCTGCCGGTTGCCGTAGGTGATCGTGCCGGTCTTGTCGAGCAGCAGCACGTCCACGTCGCCGGCCGCCTCGACGGCCCGTCCTGACATCGCCAGGACGTTGCGGCGTACGAGCCGGTCCATGCCGGCGATGCCGATCGCGCTCAGCAGGGCTCCGATGGTGGTCGGGATCAGGCAGACCAGCAGCGCGGTGAGCACCAGCCAGGACTGGTGCGCGTCGGAGTAGCCGGCCAGGTAGTAGAGGCTCCAGCAGACCACCACGAAGATGACGGTCAGGCTGGTCAGGAGCACGTTGAGCGCGATCTCGTTCGGCGTACGCTGCCGCTCCGAGCCCTCGACCAGGGCGATCATCCGGTCCACGAAGGAGTGGCCGGGGTTGGAGGTGATCCGGACGACGATCCGGTCCGAGAGGACCAGGGTGCCGCCCGTGACCGCCGACCGGTCGCCGCCGGACTCGCGGATCACCGGGGCCGACTCACCGGTCACGGCGCTCTCGTCGACGCTGGCGACGCCTTCGATGACGTCGCCGTCACCGGGGATCCGCTCGCCGGCCTCGACCACGACGACGTCGCCGGCGCGCAGGTCGGTGGAGGCGACGAGCTCCTCGGTGCCACCGAGGCCCCCGCGCAGACGACGGGCGGTGGTCTCGGTCTGGAGCGCGCGGAGGGAGGCCGCCTGGGCCTTGCCGCGGCCCTCGGCGACCGACTCGGCCAGGGTGCCGAAGACGACGGTCAGCCACAGCCAGACGGTGACGAGCCAGCCCATCACCGACGGGTCGAGGACCGACATGACGGTCGTGGCGACCGCGCCGATCTCGACCACGAGCATGACGGGGGTAGCCACCAGCTTGCGGGGATCGAGCTTGCGCAGCGCACCAGGCACCGCCTCGGCGATCTGCTTGGCCGTGAGCACCGACGGCGCGGCCTCGACATGGGTGTGGTGCTCGTGCTCGGTGGGTTCTTGGGTACGTACGGGGGTCTGGGTCATGACAGGGACTCCACGATCGGGCCCAGCATGAGAGCCGGGACGAAGGTCAGGCCGACCACGACCAGCGCGACGCCGGTCAGCAGGCCGACGAAGAGCGGGCTGTGGGTCGGCAGGGTGCCGGCGCTGTTCGGCATCCGGCGGGCGGTCGCGAAGCGACCGGCCAGGGCGAGCACGAAGATCATCGGCACGAACCGGCCCAGCAGCATCAGCATGCCGAGCAGGGTGTTCCAGAAGGGGGTGCCCGAGGTGATCCCACCGAAGGCGGAGCCGTTGTTGTTGGCCGCACTGGTGACGGCGTACAGCGCCTCGGAGAGGCCGTGCGGACCATCGGTCGAGAGCCCGGCCAGGCCCGCCGGGGCGGTCAGCGCGAGGGCCGCGCCGATGAGCACCAGGATCGGGGTCGCCAGGATGTAGACCGCGACCAGCACCATCTCGTCGCGGCTGATCTTCTTGCCCAGGTACTCAGGCGTACGTCCCACCATCAGGCCGCACAGGAAGACCGTGACCACGGCGAGCATGAGCATGCCGTAGAGCCCGGAGCCGACGCCGCCGGGGGCGATCTCGCCGAGCATCATCCCGAACATCGCGATACCGCCACCGGGTGCGGTGAGGCTCTCGTGCATGCCGTTGACCGCACCTGTCGAGGTGCCGGTGGTGACCGCGGCGAACAGGGCCGTCGCGGCCTCGCCGAAGCGGGTCTCCTTGCCCTCCATCGCGGCACCGGCGAGCTGTGGCGCGGTGCCGGGGCCGGCCATCTCCGCCCAGGTCAGCAGCGTGATCCCGACCGTGAGCAGCACGCCCATCGTGGCCAGGACTGCGCCACCCTGGCGCCTGTCCTTGACGATCAGGCCGAACGCCCAGGCCATCGAGAACGGCAGGACGAGCATCGCCCAGACCTCGAGCAGGTTGGTCCACGGGTTGGGGTTCTCGAACGGGTGGGCGGAGTTGACGTTGTAGAAGCCTCCGCCGTTGGTGCCGAGCTCCTTGATCGCCTCCTGGCTGGCGACCGGGCCACCGGTCAGAGGCTGGGTGCCACCGGTGAGCGTGGACAGGTCGGCCACACCATGGAGGTTCTGCACCGCGCCACCGATGACCAGCAGGAGGGCCACCACGAAGGCCATCGGGAGCAGCACCCGGACCGTGGTGCGGACCAGGTCGGTCCAGAAGTTGCCGATCCGGCCCTGGTTGCGGGCGCGGGCGAGCCCGCGGGCGAAGGCCGCGGCGACGGAGAGACCGACCGCGGCAGAGACGAAGTTCTGCACCGCCAGGCCGGCCATCTGGATCAGGTGGCCGGTGGCCGCCTCACCCGAGTACCACTGCCAGTTGGTGTTGGTCACGAACGAGACCGCCGTGTTCCAGGCGCCGTCGCTGGGCAGCGGGTCGAACCCGCCGTTGAGCGGAAGCCACTGCTGCAGCCGGCCGAAGGCGAAGAGGAACAGGATCCCGATCAACGAGAATCCCAGCGCTGACATCGCGTAGGAGCGCCAGTGCTGGTCGGCGTCCGCGTCGACCTTGAGCACCTTGTAGGCCACCTTCTCGGCGCGCAGGTGCTTGGGGCTGGTGTAGATGTGGGCGAGGTAGCGGCCCAGGAGCGGCACGCTGAGAGCCAGCGCTGCGACCAGGGCCAGGATCTGCAGCACGGCTGCGAGCGTGGCGTTCATCGGGCAGCTCCGGAGATCTGGCTGTCGTGGGGGACGCTCGCGCCCGCGGCCTCGGCGGCGGTCCCGACATCGGGGTCGGTATCTGAGTCGGCGTCCGGGTCGGCATCCGGGTCGGTAGCACCCAGCCGGCGGTCGATCAGACCGACCAGCAGGGCGAGCCCGGTGAAGCACGCGAGCGTGAGGAGGATGTAGATGAGGTCTGACACGCCTCCATTCCAGCCCCGGAGATGCGATGTCACGCCGGTGTTGACGGATCCCTTACGCCGACAGGGACAGCATTGACGCGTCCTTGACCTTCCCCTCCGCCCCCGATGACGCAGCCTCCTCGGCCCTCAGCCGATCAGCACGCGCATCAGCCCTGACACGAGGGCCGCGAACCCGGCCGCAGCGAGCAGCAAGAGGGGCCCGCCCTGTCGGCGTAGGCAACAATGTCGCCCATGCTGCAGCTGCGGATCACCTCTCCGGCGCACCTGACGCCCACGGTCATCGACGTCCTGACTGCCGACCCTGCGGTCAGCGAGCTCTCCTCGCTCCCCGGTGCGTCGCTGCGTCCTGAGGGTGACGTGGTGATGGCCGGGGTGGCCCGGGAGGCCGCCAACGACGTCATCGACCGGCTCCGTGAGCTGGACGTGCACAAGGAGGGCAGCATCCAGATCGACTCGCCGAAGGCCTGGATGTCGGACCGCGCTCTGAAGGCCGCCGAGCTGGCCCCTGGCAGCAGCGCGGACAGTGTGGTGTGGGCCGACGTCACCCAGCAGGCCTACGACGACACCGAGGCCAACTGGACCTTCATGAGCCTGATGACCCTCGCGACGCTGCTGGCCGGGATCGCGATCGTCCTCGACTCCCAGATCCTGGTGATCGGGGCGATGGTGATCGGTCCCGAGTTCGGCGCCATCGCGGCACTGGGGGTCGCCTTGGTGCGGCATCGCTACCACCTGCTCGGCCGCTCGCTGAGCACCCTCGCCCTCGGGTTCCTGGTCGGCATCGCCCTCACCACGGTGGCTGCGCTCATCGCCCGCGCGCTCGGCTGGATCACCCTCGAGGACGTGCTCGCTGACCGACCGGGAACGGGCTTCATCTACACCCCGGACAAGTGGTCGTTCATCGTGGCGCTGATCGCGGCGGCGGCAGGCGTGCTCGCGCTCACCTCGGCCCGGGTCGGAGGGCTCTCCGGAGTCTTCATCTCGGTCACCACCATCCCGGCGGCGGCCAACATCGCCCTCGGTCTCGCCTTCGGGGTCGGGCACGAGATCCAGGGAAGCGTACTGCAGCTGCTCCTCAACATCACCGGCATGGCGCTCGCCGGCTGGGCGACCCTTGCGGTCCAGAAGGTGGTGTGGAGCCGGATCTCCGAGCGCCGTGCGCTGTTGGTGGCCCGGCTCAGGAAACGCTGACAAAGGTCCCGCTTCTCGACAACTGACGCAAGCACTGGGAGGCTACTGGACTCAAGCAGAACATTTGGTTGACCAGAGCGCTCTCGGAGGACGCATGCGGGCAATTCAGCGGGCTATCGTCGGAGTCGGGCTTGCAGTCGTCGCCCTCGTCGCGATGGCACTGCTCATCGGCGGGATACGGTCCACCGGACCGGACCAGTCGAGTCGGCCCGCGGCGCAGGCGATCGGTTCGCAGAATCGGCTCGGCGACGGTCCGACCGTTCCGCCCGAGCCCATCGACGCCGCCGAGGACACCTCGGTCGGCACGCTGCCCCCTCCCGCCGACGCCTCGCTCGCCACCCAGCTCGCCTCGCGCGATCTGCTCGCGCCGCCCGAGTCGGCGCCGAACGTGCAGCGCCCGGCCGAGGGAACCCCGCTGAGCGCCCGGAAGTCGCGCCCCGGGGAGAAGCCCGGTCAGGTCCCGAGCATGCCCGGGCAGGACTTCACCGCGACCCAGGACGGCTGGGACTGGAGCGCGTGGGCCGACGCGGACGGCTGGTACGGCGACCGCGACGACAGTGACGACTGCCGGCGGGAACACCGCTACGAGCAGCGAGACGACCGTCGCACCGACTGCGACGATGACGACCGGCGCGACTGAAACCGACTAGAGCACGCCCTCGACGGCCGCACGCACCTGCGGGCTGGGCTCGACTGCCTTCCCGGACTCGAGGTCGTAGAAGACCAGCGTGACCTGCCCGCGGGCGAGTCGGAGGTCTCCGTCGGCGATCTCGGACTCGATCGTCATCGACTTGGTGCCCAGTCGGGAGACGTAGCTCCACACGTCGTACGGCTCCGAGCGAGCCAGGACCGGCGCGTGGTAGGTGACATCGGTCTGCGCGACCACGACGGAGGGCCAGCCATTGATGTCGTTGTGGGAGCTGAGGCGCTTCATCAGCGCCAGTCGCGACTCCTGGAAGTACTCGAAGTACTTCACGTTGTTCACGTGCCCGTAGGCGTCGACGTCGGAGAACCGGACGTAGAGCGGGAAGCGCCCGTCCTCGAGCCGCTTCGGCTCGCCCAGCGCGAGCGGCTTCTGCGACCACTCCTCGGGATAGGCCTCGAGGTACGGCTGCAGGTTGGCCTTCTCCTCCGGCTTGAGCCGGCGAGGCGACTCGGTGGCGAAGACGTACGGCGCCAGGACCGTGCTCGCCCGCACGTAGACCTTGCGGGTGCCGTCGGGCTGGTCGCGGAAGATCTCGTAGGCCATCGTGAAGCTGGCCGCCCGGATGTCGGTCACCCAGGACTCGACATGGACCGGCGTGAAGTCGAAGAGCAGCGGGGCGACGTACGTGACTTGATGGCTGGCCACCACGACCCCCTCGGCCAGGCCCTGGGTCTGCGGGCTCCGGGCGTGCGTGCGCAGCATGTCCACGCGCGCCTCTTGGAGGTAGTCGACGTAGACGACGTTGTTCACGTGGCCGAGCATGTCGAGGTCGGCCCAACGCATGGGGCATTCGTAGAGGTGGCGCACGTGGCCGATCCTTCCAGATGATCTTGGGCACTGGGCCTGGCGACCAGACGCTGTCCGGGCGAGTATGGTGTCGACCACAGTTCAACCTACTCATCAGTAACCGGGAGTCTTCATGCCTGAGGCAGTCATCGTCGCCGCCGCCCGTACCCCGATCGGGCGAGCCAACAAGGGATCTCTGAAGGACTTCCGTCCCGACGACCTCGCCGCGCTCATCACCAAGGAGGCCGTCGGCAAGGTCGAGGGTCTCGACCCCAACGACATCGACGACCTGCTGCTCGGCTGTGGTCTGCCGGGCGGCGAGTCCGGCAACAACATGGGCCGCGTGGTCTCGGTGCTGAACGGCTGGGACAAGGTGCCCGGCGCGACCATCACCCGCTACTGCTCCTCCTCGGTGCAGACCTCGCGGATGGCGCTGCACGCGATCAAGGCCGGCGAGGCCGACATCATCGTCTCCGCCGGTGTCGAGACCGTGTCCCGCTTCGTCAAGGGCACCTCGGACCACCTGCCCGACACCGTCAACCATCTCTTCGACGACGCCCAGACGCGGACCACCACGACGGCCGGGTCGAACGAGAAGTGGCACGACCCGCGCGAGGACGGCCTGCTGCCCGACGTCTACATCGCGATGGGCCAGACCGCCGAGAACCTCGCCACCTCGCGCGGCATCACCCGGGCGGAGATGGACGAGTTCGGCGTACGCTCCCAGAACCTCGCCGAGAAGGCCATCGCCGACGGCTTCTGGGCCCGCGAGATCACCCCGGTCACCACCCCTGACGGCACCGTCGTCTCGGCCGACGACGGTCCCCGCGCGGGCGTGACCCTGGAGGCCATCTCCGGCCTCAAGCCGGTATTCCGCGAGGACGGCACCGTCACCGCCGGCAACTGCTGCGCCCTCAACGACGGCGCCGCCGCGGTCGTGGTCATGTCCGACACCAAGGCCGCCGAGCTCGGCGTCACCCCGCTGGCGCGGATCGTGTCCACCGGCGTCTCCGGCCTGTCCCCCGAGATCATGGGCCTCGGCCCGGTCGAGGCGACCCGGAACGCCCTCAAGTACGCCGGCATGTCGATCGGCGACATCGACCTGGTCGAGATCAACGAGGCCTTCGCGGCCCAGGTGATCCCGTCCTACCAGGACCTCGGCATCGACATCGACCGCCTCAACATCAACGGTGGCGCCATCGCCGTCGGTCACCCCTTCGGCATGACCGGCGCGCGCCTGCAGAACACCATGCTCAACAGCCTCGACTGGCACGACAAGACCACCGGCCTCATCACCATGTGCGTCGGCGGCGGCCAGGGCATGGCGATGATCCTCGAGCGCATCTGACACCCCGCCGAGTCGGCTCGTCCTGACCGAGAAACCCGCCGAGTCGGCGCGTTCTAACGCGCCCCCACCGGGGGGTTAAGCGCCACACGATGGCCGGGGGGGGGCGGGTGTGGG
>NZ_JBHWLY010000064.1:0-35760 GCF_042730435.1 Nocardioides sp. NPDC059952
GGGTCAGGACGAGCCGACTCGGCTGTCTTTGTGGTCAGGACGAGCCGACTCGGCTGTCTTTGTGGTCAGGACGAGCCGACTCGGCGCGGACTCCTTGTTCGAGATGACCCTTGCGCTCGAATATGAATCTGTATTAAAAAATGCTGTGACGGAACCCACATCAAGGTTCCGACTGGGAGAGGGAGATCGATGAGCGACCGAGTGACGCAGGCTCCGGCCTGGACGTTCCGCAGCCACTGGATGAGCCAGACCGCCGGGCATGCGGTGATGCGGCCCGATGCGACGGCCCTGCGGTTTCTCGGGGTGGACACCACCTGGAAGCAGCTCCACGAGCGCTCGCTGCGCTTCGCCGGCGCGCTGCGCGAGCGCGGCGTCCAGCAGGGCGACCGGGTGATCCTGCTGACCCTCAACCGGCCGGAGTTCGTCGAGGCGGTCTTCGGGATCAACAGCCTCGGTGCGATCGCGGTGCCGGTCAACGCCCGACTGGCTCCGCCGGAGATCGCCGGCCTGGTCGAGGACAGCGGCGCGACCGTGATCGTGACCGAGCAGCTCCTCGCGCCGCTCGCGGCGGCCACCGCCGGCCTCGCGCCCGCGCTGAAGACGAGGATCGTCATCGGTGAGGCCGAGGGGATGGAGACGTACGAGAGCCTGGTCGAGGCGAGCGAGCCGATCGAGCTCGGCGACATCTCCGAGGACTCGGTCGCGCTGATCATGTACACCTCGGGCACCACCGGGAAGCCCAAGGGCGCGATGTTGACGCATCACAACATGCAGATGCAGGCGCTGACCTGCATCCGGTGCAACGACCTCGGTGACGAGTCCGACATCGCGTTCATGACCGCGCCGTTCTTCCACATCGCCGGCCTGGGCTCGCTCGCTGCCAACTTCCTGCTCGGCATCCCCAGCGTGATCCATCCCCTCGGTGCCTTCGACGCGGGCGAGGTCGTCGACGCCTGGGAGCGTGAAGGCGCCACCGTCGTCTTCAACGTGCCCCAGCAGTGGCAGGCCATCTGCGCGCTGCCGGGCATCAAGGAGCGCGATCTCAAGCTGAGGATCATCTCCTGGGGTGCCGCCCCGGCCTCCGAGACCCTGCTGAAGGCGATGGCCGACACGTTCCCCTCCGCGCTGAACGTCGCGGTGTTCGGCCAGACCGAGACCTCGCCCATCACCTGCGTGCTGCGCGGCGAGGAGTCGTTGCGCAAGCTCGGCTCGGTCGGACGCCCGATCCCGACCATCCAGTACCGGATCGTCGACGGCGAGATGAACGACGTGCCCGTCGGGGAGGTCGGCGAGATCGTCTACCGCGGCCCTTCGGTCACCCAGGGCTACTGGAACAACATCGAGGCCACCGAGAAGGCGTACGTCGGTGGCTGGTTCCACTCCGGCGACCTGGTCCGCCAGGACGAGGAGGGCTTCGTCTGGGTCGTGGACCGGGCCAAGGACATGATCATCAGCGGCGGCGAGAACATCTACAGCGCCGAGGTCGAGAACGCCATCCACGCCCACCCGTCGGTGATCGAGGCGGCCGTCGTCGGCCGTCCAGACGAGAAGTGGGGCGAGGTGCCGGTGGCTCACGTGGCGCTCAAGCCGGGCGAGCGCCTCGACCTGGAGGGTCTCAACGAGTTCCTGACCACGCGGCTGGCCCGGTTCAAGCTCCCCAAGGACCTCGTCGTGCTCGAGGTGCTGCCGCGCAACGCCGGCGGCAAGGTGCGCAAGACCGAGCTGCGGACCCAGGACTGAGGGCGGACCGTGTTCCCCGGGGTCTGGGCCGCACGCACACCCGAGAAGCCCGCCATCGTGATGGCGGGCTCCGGACGGGTGCTCACCTATCAGGAGCTGGAGGACCGCAGCCTCCGGCTGGCGCGACACCTGCACGCCGCGGGGCTGCGGCGCGGCGACGTGGTCGCGCTGCTGACCGACAACCGGCCCGAGGCGTACGAGGTCTACTGGGCGGCGCTTCGCTCAGGGCTCTACGTCACCGCGGTCAACAGCCACCTCTCGGCCGACGAGGTCGCCTACATCGTGACCGACTGCGGCGCCAAGGCGCTGGTGGTCTCGGCAGACGTCCCCGCGGTCGCGAGCCTGAAGGTCGACGTGGCCCACCGCCTGGCCTACGGCGGTGAGGTCGCCGGCCATGCCTCCTACGAGGCGGCGCTGGCGGCCGCCGGTGCCGGGCCGCTCGAGGAGTCCCACGGCGACGATCTGCTCTACTCCTCGGGCACCACCGGGCGCCCGAAGGGGATCAGGTCACCGCTGCCGGAGATCACGGTCGGCGAGCCGGGTTACGTTTACCCGCTCGTCTTCGGGACCACGTACGCCTTCGACGACTCCTCGGTCTACCTCTCCCCGGCGCCGGTCTACCACGCGGCGCCGCTGCGGTTCGGCGGTGTGGTGCACGCCTATGGCGGCACGCTGGTGATGATGGAGCGCTTCGACGCCGAGCAGGCGCTGGCCACGATCGAGCGTTACGGCGTCACCCACACCCAGATGGTGCCGACGATGTTCGTGCGGATGCTCAAGCTGCCCGAGGACGTACGTCTCTCCTACGACGTCGCCTCGCTGCGGTGCGTGGTCCACGCGGCCGCGCCGTGCCCCGTCGAGGTCAAGCGCCGGATGATCGAGTGGTTCGGGCCGATCATCGAGGAGTACTACGCCTCGACCGAGGGCATGGGCGCGACCGCGATCGACTCGGCGACCTGGCTGGAGCACCCCGGCTCCGTCGGCCGCCCGATCATCGGCGTCCCGCACATCGTCGGCGAGGACGGAGGTGAGGTCGGACCCGGCGAGGTCGGTGCGATCTACTTCGAGCGCAACGACCGCAGCTTCGCCTACCTCGGTGACACCGCGAAGACCGCCGCCGCCAAGCACCCCGAGCACGCCTCGTGGACGTCGGTCGGCGATGTCGGTTACCTCGACGAGGACGGCTTCCTCTACCTGACCGACCGGGTGGCGTTCACCATCATCAGCGGTGGCGTGAACATCTACCCCCAGGAGATCGAGGACCTCTTCAGCCTCCATCCGGCCGTCGCCGACATCGCCGTCATCGGGGTCCCCGACGAGGAGATGGGGGAGCGGGTCGCCGCCTTCGTCCAGCCGGCCCCGGGGACGGAGCCCGGGCCCGAGCTCGCCGAGGAGCTGACCGCGTACGCGCGCGACCGGATCGCCCACTACAAGGTCCCGCGCGAGATCCACTTCCGTGACTCGCTGCCGCGGACTCCCACGGGGAAGATGGTCAAGCGCCGCCTGCTCGCATGACTCGGCGAGAGTTGAGTACGTGGACTCAGGCGGCGACGGCGCACCGGCGGCCAGAATTTCTGCCATGTCCACGTCCCTGCTGCGCCACCACCTGCTCGCTCCCGCCACCTCGTGCTTCCTGGGCGTCCTGAGCCTGGCGACGGTGCTCTGCTTCCACTTCCCCGAGCTGCTCACCAGCCGCGAGTTCCGTGCCATCTATACCGAGGACTTCGCGCGTACGCTGCTGCTCGTCGGCCTGGCGGCCGCCTTCTTCGCCGGCACGATCGCGGTGCTGCGCGACCAGCACAAGCGGATGGCGTTCGTCGGCGTCGGCACCGCGACCGTGGCCGTGCTCCTCGGCGGCACCGAGGTCCCCTTCGACGGCCCGGTGAAGGACACCCCGTTCTCGCTCGGCCTGGACTGGTTCGTGCTCGCGCTGTTCTTCTCGGCGCTGGTCTTCATCCCGCTCGAGCACGCCTTCGCCCGCCGCCCGGTGCCGGTCTTCCGGCCCGGCTGGCGCACCGACGCCTGCTACTTCTTCATGAGCCACGTGCTCGTCCAACTGATCCTGATCCTGGTCACCACCTCGACCTCGCTGGTGGTCGCGACGGTCAAGGTGCCGGGCGTGCAGGCCTGGATCCAGGACCTGCCGTTCGTGGCAGCCTTCCTGCTCGCGGTCTTCCTCGCCGACCTCGCCCAGGCGGTGCTGCACCGCTGTTACCACCGGATCATGGTGCTGTGGCGCTTCCACGCGGTGCACCACTCCAGCCCCGAGCTCGACTGGCTGGCCGGCTCCCGGGTGCACTTCGTCGAGACCGTCCTGACGCGCAGCATCGTGCTGCTGCCGCTGCTGTTCCTGGGCTTCTCGACCTCGGTCGTCAACGCGTACGCCGTGCTCGTCGGCATCCAGGCGGTCGTCGCGCACGCCAACCTGGGCATCCGGTTCGGCGTTCTCGAGTACCTGATCGTGCTGCCTCGCTACCACCACTGGCACCACGCCCGGCACCTCGACTACTGGGACCGCAACTACGCCATCCACCTGCCGGTGATCGACATGCTGATGGGCTCCTTCAAGCTGCCCCGCGACGGCAGCTGGCCCGAGGAGTACGGCGTCCTCAAGCGCGAGACCGTCCCCGTCGGCATCCTCGCCCAGCACGTCGCCCCGTTCCTCGGTCAGCGCACCTTCGACGAGTACGTCCGCTGACGTGGATCCAGCAGAGACCCTCATGAGCCGAGGACCTGCTCGGCAAGCTCGTCGCGGGAGTGGATGTCGAGCTTCATGTAGACCTTCCGCAGGTGATACTCGACGGTCTTCGGGCTGAGGAAGAGCGCGGCCGCGGTCTCACGGGTGGTGCGGCCCTCGGCGAGGAGCAGCGAGACCTGGAGCTCCTGCGGGGTCAGGGACGCCGCTCCCGACGCCTCCCGTCGCGCCACCTTCTCGCCTGTCGCCTCCAGCTCGGCCGCGGCGGTCCGGGCCCACGGTTCGGCCCCGAGGTCGTCGAAGGACTCGAGCCCCGTGCGCAGGTGTGCGCGGGCATCGACCCGGCGTCCTGCCCGCCGGAGCCGACCGCCGTACGCGAGGTGGGTCCGCGCGGCCTCGAAGAGGTCACGGGTCTCCGCATGATGTTCGATGGCCGCTTCGAAGTGCGCGTCGAAGGACCGATGGTCCGCCACGGTTCCCAACGCCCGGTGCGCCCGCGCGACCGACCAGGGTCGGCCCTTCGTGCGTGCCGCGGCCGCGTACCCACGCGCCTCGGCCTCCGCCTCGGCGGGGCGGCCGAGGCGGAGCAGGGCATCCACCAGCTCGGCGCCGGGGGAGAGGTCGGGGTCGGCGATGCCCCATTCCTGGAGCCGTCGCGAGAGGTCGAGGAACGTCTCTGTGGCGGCTCGGGGGTCGCCCGCCGCGAGCTCGAGGTCGCCGACGGCGTAGAGGCACCAGGCCTCGCCCATCCGGATGCCCCGTTGGGTGCACAGGCGGACTGCCTCGGTCGCATGCTCCCGACAGGCGTCGCCCCGACCTTGTCGGGACTCGAGCCACGCCAGTCCGGCGAGGGACATGGCGAGGTCCGTACCCTGGCTCGTCTCCCGGGCGAGCCGGATCGACTCCTCGTAGTTGGCTGCTGCCCGGGACCAGGCGGTGGACGTCGCCTGGTCCCGGGCGACGTGGAACAGCACGTTGGGCAGCAGGCCGACGCCCATGCGGGAGCGCACGTCGTCGACGATCCGGCGCAGCTCGGCACCGGTCTCGGCGTCGCGGAGGAACAACGGGGTCGTCAGCAGCCACGGCAGCGCCTCGGGGTGCTCGACCGGGTCGGCGTGCGCGGCCAGCAGCGGAACCGACGCCTGGATCTCCGCCAACCCGCCCTCGCCGCTGAGCACCTTCGCCATCCCTGTCGCGGCGAGCCCGATGGCGCGAGCGCGCGGCGACTCCGCGGCTGCGACCGCGCCTGTCAGCGACGTGGTGAGGTGCGTCGACACCGCCGCGTCGGCCAGGTAGAAGGCAGCGTGCAGCGCCTCGGCAAGGAGGAACACGGTGTCGTCGGGTGTGGGCGCGTCGGGCGCCGCGCGCTCGAGGATGCGGACGGCGTCGGCGACCGAACCGCTGCGGGCAGCGATCTGGGCGCGGATCCGCAGGGTGCGCGAGCGGGTGCGCTCCGGGACGGGCTGGGTCTCGATCTCGTCGAGGAGGGCGACTGCACGGTCGTGGAGCCCTCCGGTCCACGCCGCCTCTGCCGCCGCGCACAGCATGACGTGCCACCGGTCGGTGTCCGTGCTCAGCCGCGCCGACCGCTCGTAGGCGGTGCTCGCGACGGTGTACGCCGTACGGGCGCTCGCGCTGTCGGCGGCGGCCTCGAGCAGGCCGGCCACTTCTGGATCGGGACCCCAGGTCGCCTCCGCCAGGTGCCACGCCCGCCGCTCGGCGTCGTCGGGCAGCAGGTCGGCGACGGCGAGATGGACGACCCGGCGCAGAGACTCGTCGGCCTCGCTGTAGACGGCCGCGCGCACGAGCGGGTGGCGTACGTCGACGCGGCTGCCCGTCACGACGACGAGCCCGGCCCGCTCGGCGGGACCGAGGCCGGAGACGTCGAGGCCGAGCCGTCTGCAGACCTCGCCCGTGCGGTGGAGGTCGCCGTTGGCGACCACGGCAGCGAGCAGGGCGGTCCGGGTTTCCGGGTCGAGCTCGGCCAGCCGCCGGGAGAAGGCGGCGGTGAGAGTGGCGGGCAGTGCGGGCGGGAGTCCCGGGGCACGGTCATCGAGGAGCTCGATGTTTCGGGCGAGCTCGAGGAGGGCGAGCGGGTTGCCGCCGGTCGCGGTGAACAGCCTGGCCACCTGCTCGTCGGTGGGTGGAGCGACCTCGAGGGCACGCACGAGGTCGCCGGCCGCCGCCGCGTCGAGACCGGACAGCTCGAGCACGTCGAGGCCGCCGACGAGGTCGTCGCACGCTCCGGACCGTCCGGCGAGCAGGACGACGGCCGGGTCCGCGTCGATCCGGCGGGCGGCGAAGGCAAGCGCCTCCGCCGATGGCCGATCGAGCCACTGCAGATCGTCGACGACCACGGCGATCGGAGCCTGCTCGGCATACCGACACAGCAGCGCGAGGGTGGCGGCGCCGATGGCGAACCGGTCGCCGGCGGTCCCTGCCTTGAGCGCGAGTGCTCTGCTCAGTGCTGCCTCCTGCGGCTCGGGCAGCGCGTCGAGGAGGTGGAGCGCCGGACGCAGCAGCAGGTGGAGCCCGGCGAAAGCGAGGTCCTTCTCCGCCTCCGTGCCGGTCGCGCGCAGGACCTGAACACCCTCCAGGCGGTCGAGCGCGTCATCGATCAGCGCGGTCTTGCCGACCCCGGGCTCGCCGGTGACGGCGAGGGCGCCACCGCGCCCGATCCTGGCACCGGCGACGAGCCGGTCCAGCATCCGTTGCTCCGTCTCCCGTCCGATGAGCACGTGGTGAGCCTAGGAGCCGGCGCCGGTGCCGGTCCGCGGCTCTAACGAGTCCACCCAGTGTTGGGGACCCGGGCCAGGACTAGGTGGGGCACCTGACGCGAGGACGTCGCGAGCATTCCTAGCGTTCCCACATGACCACTACTGATGACGCCATGACCCCGGGCACGAACGAGGTCGAGATCGACATGGACAAGCTGATGGCCTTCGTCTTCCGCGCGGTGGACGAGGTCGGCGCGACGCTCAACGCCGCTCTGGTGGTGATGGGCGACAAGCTCGGCTACTACCGCGACCTCGCGGCCAACGGGCCGAGCACCCCGACCGAGCTCGCCGGGCGGACCGCCACCGGCGAGGCGTACGCCCGGGAGTGGCTGAACGCCCAGGCTGCCGGTTCCTACGTGACCTACGACCCGGCCACCGGCCGGTACGCGCTGCCGCCGGAGCATGCGGTGGCGCTGACCGTCGAGGACAGCCCGGCCTTCCTGCCCGGGATGTTCCAGATCGCGCTCGGCACCGTTCACGACACCTCGCACATCCTCGAGGCCGCGCGCAACGGCGGCGGCTACGGATGGCACGAGCACGACGCCGACGTCCACGTCGGCTGCGAGCGGTTCTTCCGTCCGAGCTACAACGCCCACCTGATCGCCGAGTGGCTTCCCGCGCTCGACGGCGTCGTGGAGAAGCTCGAGCGCGGAGCGACGGTCGCCGACGTGGGCTGCGGCCACGGCGCCTCGACGATCCTGATGGCGCAGGCCTTCCCCAGCTCCCGCTTCGTCGGGTGGGACTACCACGAGGCGTCGATCGCGACCGCCCGTGAGCGCGCCGCGGCCGCGGGGGTGGCGGACCGGGTGAGGTTCGAGGTGGCCCCGGCCTCCGTGTTCGGTGGCAGCGACTACGACCTGGTCACCATGTTCGACTGCCTCCACGACATGGGTGATCCGGTCGGCGCGGCGCGGCACGTGCGGGAGACCCTCGCCGAGGACGGCACCTGGATGGTGGTCGAGCCCATCGCGGGCGACCGTGTCGAGGACAACTTCGGCCCCGTCGGCCGCGCCTACTACGGGTTCTCCACGCTGCTCTGCACGCCGAGCTCCCTCGCCCAGGACGTCGGACTGGCGCTGGGCACCCAGGCCGGCCCGGCCCGGATCCGCGACGTGACGATCGCGGCCGGCTTCAACCGGTTCGAGAGCGTCTCCGAGACCCCGTTCAACCGGGTCTACGAGGTCCGGCCGTGACCGAGACGGTTGCCTCGCTCCGTCCCCCGGCCGAAGTCCGGCGCGACCAGGCCCGGCCGGGGGACACTGGGGCCATGAGGGCACGCGAGCCCGACGCCGACGGTTATGTGGAGACCGACGGCATCAAGGTCCACTACGAGGTCTACGGCGCAGCGAGGGAAGGTGCGGGCGACCGCACCATCTTGCTGATGCCGACCTGGACGATCATCCATGCCCGATTCTGGAAGGTGCAGATCGGCTACCTGGCGCGGCACTTCCGGGTCGTGACCTTCGACGGCCGCGGCAATGGCAGGTCCGACCGGCCGGAGGGCGCCGCGGCGTACACCAACGAGGCGTACGCCTCGGACGCCCTCGCTGTCCTCGACGCCACCGGCACCGACCGCGCCGTCGTCGTGGGGCTCTCGTGCGGGGTCACGTGGGGCCTGCACCTCGCCGCGGACCACCCGGACCGGGTGGCCGGCCTGATCGCGATCGCTGCGGCCTGCGGGTTCCCGATCGTCCAGGAGCGGGACGCGTTCGTCTGGGACGCTCGTCTCGACACGACCGACGGATGGGCGAAGTACAACCGGAACCACTGGCTCGAGGGCGGCTACGACGACTTCCTGGAGTTCTTCTTCGCCAAGATGTTTCCCGAGCCGCACTCGACCAAGCAGATCGAGGACTGCATCGCCTGGGCGCACGAGACGACGCCCCAGGTCATCGCCGACTCGACCGCGGCACGGCTCGGGTGCGACGGGGTGACGTGCGCCTCCGTCGAGGAGATCTGCGGCCGCGTGCGGTGCCCGGTCCTCGCGATCCACGGGACCGACGACCAGATCCGACCGGTGGCGATCAGTGAGCGCCTCGTCGAGCTCACCGGAGGGTCGCTGATGCTGCTCGAGGGCAGCGGTCACGGCCCCGTGGGCCGCGACCCCGTCAAGATCAATCACGTGATCAAGGACTTCGCCGACGCGGTCCACCCCCGGCCGCCGGTGAGCCACACCTGGGTGCGCGCCTCGCACCGGCCGAAGAAGGTCCTCTACCTCTCCTCGCCGATCGGCCTGGGTCACGCTCGCCGCGACGTCGCGATCGCGCAGGCCCTCCGCGGGCATCACGGGGACATCCAGGTCGACTGGCTCGCCCAGCACCCGGTGACCCGGGTGCTCGAGGCCGCCGGCGAGCGGGTCCACCCTGCCAGCGGCTGGCTCGCCAACGAGTCGCGCCACATCGAGGAGGAGTCCGGTGAGCACGACCTGCACGTCTTCGAGGCGATCCGGCGCATGGACGAGATCCTCGTCAACAACTTCATGGTCTTCGACGACGTCGTCCGCGAGGAGCACTACGACCTCGTCATCGGCGACGAGGCGTGGGACGTCGACCACTTTCTCCATGAGAACCCCGAGCTCAAGCGCTTCGGGTACGTGTGGCTGACCGACTTCGTCGGCTTCCTCCCCATGCCGGATGACGACGACCGGACCCGCATCGTCACCGCCGACTACAACGCCGAGATGGTCGAGCACGTCGAGCGCCATCCGCGCCTGCGTGACCGAGCGATCTTCGTCGGCAACCCGAGGGACGTCGTGCCCGGGCGTTTCGGCGACGACCTGCCCGAGATCTCGTCGTGGACCGCCCAGCACTACGACTTCAGCGGCTACGTCACCGGCATCGACCCCGGCTCCATCGCCGACAGGGCACGGCTTCGCGCCGAGGTCGGCTGGCGCCCCGACGAGCGCGTGTGTGTCGCCACCGTCGGCGGATCGGGCGTCGGCAGCGATCTGCTCCGCCGGGTGGAGGACACCTACGACGCCGCTCGCGCCGCCGTGCCGGACCTGCGGATGATCGTCGTGACCGGCCCTCGCCTGGACACCGGCGTCGTACGGCCGCGTCCCGGCCTCGAGGTGCTCGGCTTCGTCCCTGACCTCTACCGGCTCCTCGCCGCCTGCGACCTGGCCTTGGTGCAGGGTGGTCTGACCACCACGATGGAGCTGGCCGCCGCCGGCACGCCGTTCATCTACGTGCCGCTGCGCCACCACTTCGAGCAGAACATCCACGTCCGACACCGGCTCGAGCAGTACGGCGCCGGCCGCTGTCTCGAGTACGACAGCCTCACCCCCGACACGCTCGCGCGAGCGATCGCCGACGAGATCGGCCGCGGGACCCTCAGCCGGCCGGTGGAGGCCGACGGCGCCGATCGCGCCGCCGCGCTGATCGCCGACCTGCTCTGACCGGGGCTCGCGAGCGCCCTAAGGTTGAGCCAGCAATCGCTCCTCGATCTCGCTCCACGGAGGCTCCGCTGAACACCACTCAGGCACCAAGCAGCTCGTCCAGGCACTTCCCGGCCGCGGTCCTGATGGACATGGACGGCACCCTGGTCGACACCGAGCCCTACTGGATCGCGACGGAGTACGCCATCGCGGAGCGCTTCGGGGCGACCTGGTCCGAGGAGCAGGCGATGGAGCTGGTCGGCAACGCGCTGATCGAGTCGGCGCGGCTGGTCAAGGAGGGCATGGGTCTTCCGCACGAACCCGAGGAGATCGTCGAGATGCTCCTCGACGGCGTGGTGGAGCGGGTCGAGAAGGAGGTCCCGTGGCGGCCTGGGGCGCGGGAGCTGCTCACCGACCTGCTCGAGCAGGGCGTGCCGTGTGCGCTGGTGACGATGTCGTACGCCCGTTTCGTCGGCCCCATCCTCAAGCACCTGCCGGAGGGCACCTTCAAGGTGATCGTCACCGGTGACATGGTCCGCAACGGCAAGCCCCACCCCGAGCCCTATCTCACCGCGGCCGCGGCCCTCGGCGTCGCGGCCGAGGACACCGTCGCCGTCGAGGACTCCAACACCGGCGCCCGCTCCGCCGAGGCCGCCGGCTGCACCGTCCTGGTCATCGAGAACCACGTCCCGGTCGCCCCCGGCGAGCGCCGGGTCTTCCGCGACACGCTCGAGGGGATGACGTCCGCCGACCTGGCTGCCCTCTGACCGCTCCGGGTCATCTAGGGTGCCTTCCGTGGGCCACATCCAGATCACTCCGTCCATCCTCAACGCCGACTTCGCCGCCCTCGGGGCCGAGGTCGCCCGGATCCCCAGTGCCGACTGGATCCACGTCGACGTGATGGACAACCACTTCGTGCCCAACCTGACCTTCGGGCCGACGATGGTGGAGGCGATCGCGCGGTCGACGGACACGCCGCTCGACGCCCACCTGATGATCGAGAACGCCGACCGCGAGGCGCCGGCCTACGTCGAGGCCGGCTGCGGCTCGGTGACCTTCCACGTCGAGGCCACCAAGGCCCCGGTCCGGTTGGCTCGCGAGATCCGCGCCAAGGGAGCCCGCGCCTCGATGGCGCTCAAGCCGGCGACCCCGATCGAGCCGTACGAGGACATTCTGGCCGAGCTCGACATGGTGCTGCTGATGACCGTCGAGCCCGGTTTCGGCGGGCAGAAGTTCCTCGATCTGGTGCTGCCCAAGATCCGCCGGGCGCGGTCGATGATGGACAAGCACGGTGTCGAGACCTGGCTGCAGGTCGACGGTGGCGTCTCGCTGGAGACCATCGAGCGCTGCGCCGAGGCCGGGGCCGACGTCTTCGTCGCCGGCTCCGCCGTCTACTCGGCCGACGACCCGGACGCGATGGTCAACGCGCTGCGGGACAAGGCCGTCTCAGCCTTCGACGCCTGATCCGGTCTCGTGCCACTCGTGTGGCACACTTGTCGTAGACGAGCTTGTGCTCGCGTGCTCTGGGGTCGGTGAAATTCCGAGCCGGCGGTGACTGGACCACTGTGTAGATCTTTGGCCTAGAAGTCCGCGACCCGATGACAGCCAGTCATCGGTTGAGCAGGTGAAAATCCTGCACCGACGGTTAAAGTCCGGATGGGAAGACGCACGCAGCCCGATTCGTCGTGACCACCCTGATTCGACAGGGTGCGGCGCGATGTTTCGAGCCTGACCCCGGAGTCCGCGAGACGGACCAGAGGGGATCAGATGAAGTGCTTGGACCAGCGTGACCCGGAGCCGGGGGCGATGCGTCGCGCCCTGGACCTGGCCGCTGCGATCGGCGCCCCGGGGCCTGCCACCTATCCGAACCCTCGGGTGGGCTGCGTACTCCTGGGGCCGGACGGGTCGATGATCGCCGAGGGGTTCCATCGCGGGCCGGGGACCGCGCACGCCGAGGTCGACGCGCTCTCGAAGGCCGGGGAGGCGGCCCGCGGAGCGACGGCGGTGGTCACGCTCGAGCCGTGCAACCACACCGGCCGCACCGGACCCTGCTCGCAGGCGCTGATCGACGCCGGCGTCGCCCGCGTCGTCTTCGCCCAGGCCGACCCCAACCCGGTCGCTGCCGGGGGAGCGGAGCGGCTGAAGGAAGCGGGGATCGAGGTCGAGCAGGGCCTGTACGCCGCGGAGTCCCGAGAGGTCAACCGGGTCTGGACGCGCGCGGCCGAGCTGCAGCGCCCCTACGTCACCTGGAAGTTCGCCACCACGATCGACGGTCGCAGCGCCGCCGCCGACGGCACCTCGCGCTGGGTCTCCTCGCGCGCCGCGCGACTCGACACCCACAAGCTGCGGGCGCTGAGCGACACGATGCTGGTCGGGACCAACACGGTCGAGGTCGACGACCCCGCGCTGACGGTTCGGGACCTGGAGGACCGGGTGGTCGGCGTACAGCCGCTGCGGGTCGTCATGGGGGAGCGCGACCTCCCCGCGGACCGCCGGATCTTCGACGCCCAGGCGCCCTCGCTGCACCTGCGCACCCGCGACCCGCGCTCGGCGTTGGCTGCGCTGTGGGAGCGCGAGCGCCGCCATGTCTTTCTCGAGGGCGGGCCGACGCTGGCCGCTGCCTTCCTGGACGCGGGACTCGTGGACGAGATCGTCGTCTACGTCGCCCCGTTCCTGCTCGGCGCGGGCCGCTCGGCCGTCGCCGACCTCGGGATCACCACCATCTCCGACGCCTTCCGGCCGCGGGTGCGCTCTGTCGACGTACTCGCACCAGCCGCCGCCGGCGAGGAGCCGAACGTCCGTTTCGTCTTGGAACCACAGAAAGGGGAGCAGTGATGTTCACCGGGATTGTTGAGGAGCTCGGCACCGTCGCCGGGATCGAGGACCAGGGCGACGCCGTACGCCTGACCATCACCGCCGACACGGTGCTCTCGGACGCCGAGCTGGGAGCCTCCATCGCGGTCAACGGCTGCTGCCTGACCGTGGCCACGCTGGGAGAGAACGAGTGGACCGCCGACGTGATGCTGGAGACGCTCAAGCGGACCAGCCTGCACGCGCTCTCGGCCGGCGACCAGGTCAACCTGGAGCGCGCGGTCACGCCGACCACCCGGCTCGGTGGGCACATCGTCCAGGGGCACGTCGACGGGGTCGGCCGCATCGTCTCCCGCGAGCCCAGCGAGCACTGGGAGGTCGTCACGATCTCGCTGCCCGAGGAGCTCGTGCGCTACGTCGTCGAGAAGGGCTCGATCGCGGTCGACGGGATCAGCCTCACCGTGGTCTCGGTGACCGAGGACGCGTTCACGGTCAGCCTCATCCCCGAGACCCTGGCGCGTACCTCGCTGGGGTTCCGGGCCGTCGGTGACGAGGTCAACCTCGAGACCGACATCATCGCCAAGCACGTCGAGAAGCTTCTGGGAGGGGTTCGGCCGTGAATATCGAGACTGGATTGAATTCATCAGGCACCGAGCAGTACGTGGGGATCCGGCTGGATCCGGTCGAGAACGCGATCGCCGACCTGGCGGCCGGGAAACCGGTCGTGGTCGTCGACGACGAGGACCGGGAGAACGAGGGAGACCTGATCTTCTCCGCCGAGCTGGCGACCCCGGAGGTGATGGCTTTCGCGATCCGCTGGTCCTCCGGCGTGATCTGCGTGGCGCTGCCGGGGGAGCGGCTCGACGCCCTCGACCTGCCGCCGATGACCCGGGTCAACGAGGACCGCAAGCAGACGGCGTACGCGGTCTCGGTGGACGCCCGCGAGGGCGTCTCGACCGGCATCTCGGCCGCCGACCGGGCGCTCACGACCCGGCTGCTCGCCGGCCCTCACTCCGGGGCCGGGGACCTGACCCGGCCGGGGCACGTCTTCCCGCTGCGGGCACGCGAGGGCGGAGTGCTGGTGCGGGTCGGCCACACCGAGGCCGCGGTCGACCTGACCCGGCTGGCCGGTCTGGAGCCTGCCGGTGCGCTGGTCGAGCTGGTCAACGACGACGGCACCATGCAGCGCGCCCCGCAGCTGCGGGAGTTCGCCGACGAGCACGGTCTGGCGATGATCTCGATCGCCGACCTGGTCACCTACCGGCGGCGTACGGAGGTGCTGGTCGAGCGCAAGGCGGCGACCCGGCTGCCCACCGAGTTCGGTGACTTCACCGCGTACGGCTATCGCACCATCGACGACCAGGTCGAGCACGTCGCGCTGGTCTACGGCGACATCGCCGGATGCGACCCGGTGCTCGCGCGAGTGCACTCGGAGTGCCTGACCGGGGACGTCTTCGGGTCGCGGCGCTGCGACTGCGGGCCACAGCTGCGCGAGGCTCTCTCGCGGATCGCGGAGGCGGGCTGCGGTGTGGTGGTCTACCTGCGTGGGCACGAGGGCCGCGGGATCGGGCTGCTCGCCAAGCTGCAGGCCTACCAGCTCCAGGATGGCGGTCGCGACACCGTCGACGCCAACCTCGACCTCGGTCTGCCGGCCGACGCGCGCCACTACGGCGCCGCCTCGCAGATCCTGCGTGACCTCAAGGTCGACTCGGTGCGCCTGCTGACCAACAACCCCGAGAAGGTGAGCCACCTCGAGGCCTACGGTGTCGAGGTCGCCGAGCGGGTGCCGCTGACCCCGCGACCCAACGAGCACAACCTCGCCTACCTGCTGACCAAGCGTGACCGCATGGGTCACGAGCTGCCCGATCTGTCCGGGCGCGATCTGACTGAGGAGAACCGATGAGTGGCAAGGGAGCCCCGACCCCCGAGGTCGTCGACGCGAGCGATCTGCGGGTCGCCGTCGTGGCCGCGCGCTGGCACGACGAGGTGATGGCCGGCCTGCTGAACGGCGCCGAGCGGGCGCTGAAGGACGCCGCCGTCGGCGGCCTGACGGTCGTCCGGGTCCCGGGCGCCTTCGAGCTCCCGGTCGCCGCGGCCGCGCTCGCCAAGTCGGGCTATGACGCCATCGTCGCGCTGGGCGTCGTCATCCGCGGCGGCACCCCCCACTTCGACTACGTCTGCTCGGCCGCCACCGACGGGCTGAACCGGGTCGCGATCGACCACGTGGTTCCGGTCGGTTTCGGCCTGCTGACCTGCGACAACGAGGAGCAGGCGCTCGACCGGGCCGGGCTCGAGGGGTCCAGCGAGGACAAGGGCTACGAGGCCGCCGCGGCGGCCATGGAGACCGCGCTCACCCTGCGCGACTGCGTACGCCACTACTGAGGTGCTGTGGAGGTTGTGAAGCTGAGAGTGGCCTATAGGTCACTTTCAGCTTCACAACCTGCTGAGTGTCGCCACCAGATCGCCCTGACGTCGGCGGGCGCCCGGGTCCTGCCGGGTCGATGCCTGCTCGACGACGAACCCGTGCGGGGTGAGCAGATCGGTGAGTGCCTCCGCCGACCAGTAGTAGGCGGTGTGGACCGCGTGGTCGAACGCCTCGCCGGGCTCGCCGTCGAAGAAGCCGACCAGCGCCGATCCGCCGGGGGTGAGCACACGGGCGAACTCGGCCAGGATGGCGGGGAGCTCGGCGGGTGGGGTGTGGATGATCGAGTACCACGCCAGGATCCCGCCGACCGAGCTGTCGCTCAGGGGGATCGCCGCGAGGTCGGCTCGCTGGAAGCTGACGTCTGGGTACCGCGCCCGTGCGGCGGCGACGAACTCGGCCGAGGCATCCAGTCCGACCACGTCACGTACGCCGCCTGTGGTGAGTTCCTTGCTCCAGAGGCCCGGGCCGCAGCCGGCATCTAATAGGCGGCCGGTCGTGGTGTCTCGCCAGGTGGTGATCGTGTTGTGGTCGCGCTCGGCGAGCTGGTCGATCTTTCCGAACAGGTCGATGTACTCGGCTGCGCGGCGGTCGTAGGCTGCGCCGATCTCGGTCATGGTCATCGGTGACAGAGGGTAACGGGATTCGGCTGGGGGTGCCGTGTGGTCTGTGCGGACTTCCAGCGTGGGTGGGGCCAATACGTGGCTTGGGTTGGGAGATTTACAAGCCCGGGTGTCTGGGTGGGGTGCCATTTACCTGTCTTGCGGGCTTCCAGCAGCGGTTCGGCTTTGGCTTGGGATATCTGTCCCTGATTGGGTTCATTTGTTTTGCTTCGTGTGGTAGGCTCGGCGCAGGCGTGAACGTGATGGCCGACCACCTCTCAAGAGGCGTGCCTTTCCGCCCGGGACACAACGGGTGAGGGGTAATCCAGGGGAACCAGGGGCGTCGACGCTGAGCTGCGAGGGTAAGTAATAGCCCGTACTGCCGGGCCTCCGAGACCAGCGAACCAAGATGGATCTGCATGGGCAGATCCTTGAGTTCGTACGTCGGGAGGTGACCGGTTCGATGACCACGCTGCAACAGCCCCAGCATCCTGTGCTGGGGGCCGTGGTCGCGATCACCGGCGCCCTTGAGCGGGTTGCTGGGGCGAACCCGGTGTTCATGGCCACCGATCAGAAGGCCGCCACGCTGCTCGAGATCGCCCGCGCCAAGGCGCAGCTGGCCGAGCTCGAACTGCGGGTGCTCGCCACCGCCGACGATGTGGCCACCGACTCGGCTGCTCGGGATGTGGCGGCGTGGTTGCATCACCACACCCACCAGCGCCCCGAGGCCCTGCGCGCCGACCTGCGGCTCGCCGATGCCCTGGACCGGACCTACCACCAGGTCGCGGCCGCGATGCGCGCCGGTGCCTGCAACCCCGCCCAAGCGCAGGTGATCGTCGCAGCCCTCGACGACCTCCCAGCCGGCCTCGACCCCGAGATCCGGGCCAAGGCCGAGGAGACGCTGGTCGGCTACGCCACCGAGTTCGACCCCACCCGGCTACGCCGCCTCGGGCACCGGATCCTGGACCTGATCGCCCCCGAGATCGCTGAAGCCGAAGAAGCCAAACGGCTCGCTGCCGAGGAGGCCCACGCCCGGAAGAAGACCCGACTGGCCATGCGGCGCCTCGGGGACGGCACCACCCGGATCTCCGCCGTGGTTCCGGATGCGGCCGCGGACCGGTTGGCCACCAACCTCGAAGCCTTCGCCTCACCCCGACGCGATGACGGCACCCGCACCGAGACCGGCGAGTACCTGCCCTACGACCGCAGGCTCGGGCTCGCGTTCTGCCAGATGCTCGAGACCCTCGACCCCGCCCGGCTCCCCATCCACGGCGGCGACGCCACCACCGTGATCGTCACCATCGACATCGACCAGCTCCGCAAACAGGCCGGGGTCGCCGAGATCCTCGGCGGCACCCCGATCACCGCAGCCGAAGCCAGGCGCCTGGCCTGCACCGCCGGCCTCATCCCCGCCGTCCTCGGGGGAGACTCCGAGGTCCTCGATCTCGGTCGCAAGGAACGGTTCTTCACCGCCGCCCAACGCCGAGCACTCCTGCTGCGGTCAGCAACCTGCGAGGCCGAAGGCTGCGACATCCCCGGCACCTGGGCCGAAGCCCACCACTGGATCGCCTGGGCCCAAGACGGCGCCACCGACCTCGACAACGCCGCCCTGCTCTGCTCCCATCACCACCACCGCGCCCACGACACCGCGTACCTCCATGAGCGCCTGCCCAGCGGCGACATCCGCTTCACCAGACGCACATAGGTCGGTCAACAGCGCGTCCGTCTCACTTCGATGAAGCCGAGAGATCCTCGGAATCAGTTAGCGCTATAATTTGCGCATGCATGCAAATACGCAACCTCCGGTGTGGGGAGACGACGTGGTCACCCTCGCCGTCGAGGTGCTGCGGATGCTGGCCGATCCCACGCGCCTGCAGGTGGCGGGGCTGTTGTTGGACGAGGAGCGGTCGGTCTCCGAGCTCGCCGGGATGCTGGAGAAGCCGGTGCCGGGGGTCTCGCAGCATCTGGCGAAGATGCGGATGGCGCGGCTGGTGACCACGCGGAAGGAGGGGACATCGGTGCTCTACCGCGTGGAGAACGGGCACGTGCGCCAGTTGGTCCTCGACACGATCGGTCACGTCGAGCATCTGCTGGACCAGGTCCCGGCGCATCACCGGTCGGGGGACGAGTCGGCATGACCCACACGCTGCACGATCACCGACACGACCAAGGCCATGGTCACGGGCACGGTCATGGGCACGGGCATGCGCACGGCGGAGGATGGGCCCGCTTCCGCCATGCGGTCTCGGACGTCTTCGGAGCGCACTCCCACGATGCCGCGGATCAGGTCGACGAAGCCCTCGAGGCGGACGTACGGGGCCGCAGGGCGTTGTGGATCAGCCTCGGTGTCCTCGCGCTGACGGCTGGCATCCAGGCGGTCGTCGTCGGTCTGACCGGCTCGGTGGCCCTGCTGGGGGACACGCTCCACAACGTCGCCGACGCGCTGACCGCGGTGCCGTTGCTGGTGGCGTTCTGGCTGGCCCGGCGCCCGGCCAACGACCGGTTCACCTATGGGTACGGTCGGGCCGAGGACCTGGCCGGGCTGTTCGTCGTGGCGATGATCGCCCTGTCCAGCATCCTGGCGGCCTGGGAGGCCGTCGACCGGTTGTTCCATCCGCGCGAGGTCGAGCACGTCTGGGCGGTCGCGGCGGCGGGGGTGGTCGGGTTCTGCGGCAACGAGATCGTCGCGCGCTACCGGATCCGGGTGGGCCGCCAGATCGGGTCGGCGGCGCTGGTCGCGGACGGGCTCCACGCGCGTACCGATGGGTTCACCTCGCTGGCCGTGGTGTTCGGTGCTGCCGGAGTCGCGGTCGGGATGCCGTGGGCCGACCCGCTGATCGGGCTGCTGATCGCGGTCGCGATCCTCGGAGTGCTGCGCTCGGCGCTCAAGCAGGTCGGCGCCCGGCTGATGGACGCGGTCACCCCTGATGACGTCCGCAGGGCGAGGGAGGCGGTCGGCACGGTCGACGGCGTGCTCGAGGTCCGCAGCCTGAGGCTGCGGTGGATCGGGCACACCCTCCACGCCGACGGCGACATCACCGTGTCCGCCGACCTCCCGGTCTCCGCCGGCCACGACATCGCGCACCACGCTGAGGAGCACCTCCTGGAGGCACTGCCGCGGCTGACCAGCGTGGTCCTCCACGTCAGCCCCGACGGCGCGCACGCCTAGGATCTGCGTCGATGAACATCTTCGAGTTCGACGGCAAGAGTCCGCAGATCCATCCCCACGCCTGGGTGGCGCCGACCGCGACGCTGATCGGTGACGTACGCCTCGGGCCCAACGCCAGCGTCTGGTACGGCGCGGTGCTGCGCGCCGACGTCGGGCCGATCGTCATCGGCGAGGGCTCCAACGTGCAGGACAACTCGGTGCTGCACGTACGCCCGGGATCCTCGCTCGAGATGGGGCCGCACAGCACGGTCGCGCACGGCTGCGTCGTGCACGGCGACCGGATCGGGACCGGGTCGCTGATCGGCAACGGGGCGGTGGTCTCCGACTCCGTCGTCATCGGTGACGGCTGCCTGATCGCGGCCGGCGCGATGGTGGTCGAGGGGACCGAGATCCCGGACCACTCGCTGGTCATGGGTGTCCCGGCCAAGATCCGCGGCACGATCGAGCCCGGCACCAACCCCGCCGTGATCCTGGAGCTCAACGCGCCGGGCTACGTCGAGTTCATGAAGCTGCACCGGGCGACCGTACGCCCGGTGCAGGGCTAACCCTGACCCTGAGGTTGAGGGTTCATTCGGCGCCGCATTCCACACAGTGGAGCGTGCCGACCCGGCGGTCGGCCTCGCAGGTCGAGCACGGGGCGATGGTCTCGCGGCCGCAGCCCTCGCAGTGCTTGCCGCGGACCGGATAGCCGCAGTAGGGGCAGTCTCCCTTGCGGACGCGCATGGCCGGGATCCGCTTGGCCAGGAGCCGTTGGACGGCGACGAACACGCCGACGGTGGCCGCGGCGCCGAGCAGCGACAGGATGAGCGGCCCGAAGTCGGCGTACTCGAAGGTGTAGTGGAAGGCGAAGACCAGGGCCATGATCACGCCGGTCGCGGCGAGGGCGAAGCCGAGCGGAAGGAAGCGCGAGCCGCTGCGTCGCAGCCGGTAGAGGACCCAGAATCCGACCAGGCAGAGCAGGATGATGAAGCCGAGGCGGAAGCCGATCTGCATCGCTTCATGACCGGGTATCTCACACGCCGTCTCGCCGTTATTGCACTGGTCCCAGTCCATGTAGAGCGGCCACCAGCCGGCCACCTTGACGTAGAACCAGACGGTGCCGACGAGCAGGAAGGCGGTCAGTGCGACCGCCAGGAACCGCTCGCTGCGGGTCGACTCGACCTCGTCGGCGGAGATGGTGGTCTTCATGGCGTGCTCCTGTGGGCTCGGGTGCGGGCGTGGAAGCCGACCTCGAGACGGCAGTCGAGGGCGGCAGCCACCCGGAGAAGGGTGTCGATCTTGGGAGGGCGGGAGCCGGACTCCAGTCGAGCGATCGCCGACTGGGTCGTGCCGCAGAGCTCGGCGAGCTCGCGCTGGGACAGGCCCCGCGCGACCCGATGCTCGGTGACCTGGGCGGCGATCCCGACGTAGAACGCGGTGTCCTCGTCGTCGATGCTCATGAAATCGAAGGTATCGCAGTTCTGCTATGCCTGTCCATAGCAGAACTGCTATGGATTCGGTGAGACGATTCGGGGGCCGGGTCGCATACGGCCTAGTGTTGACGCTCGTGAAGACGTTCGACGAGCTCTGGGCCGAGCTGAGTGAGAAGGCCCGGACCCGACCTGAAGGATCCGGCACCGTGGCACAGCTCGACGCCGGGGTCCATGCGATCGGGAAGAAGCTGGTCGAGGAGGCCGCCGAGTCCTGGATGGCGGCCGAGTACGAGGGTAAGGAAGCGACCGCGGAGGAGATCTCCCAGCTGCTCTACCACGCTCAGGTGCTCATGCTCGCCAGCGGCATCTCGATCGACGACGTCTACTCACACCTGTAGGGAACCCCATGCCTGACAACAATCCGACCGACATGCTCCGGATCGCCGTGCCCAACAAGGGCTCGCTCTCCGTCGCGGCTTCCGAGCTCCTGCGCGAGGCGGGCTACCGCCAGCGCGAGGACTCCAAGCGCCTGACCCTCATCGACGAGGAGAACGGCGTCGAGTTCTTCTACCTGCGCCCGCGCGACATCGCGCTCTACGTCGGCGAGGGCACTCTCGACATCGGCATCACCGGCCGCGACCTGCTCCTCGACTCCGGCGCCAAGGCCGACGAGGTGGTCGGGCTCGGCTTCGGCCGATCGCGGTTCCACTTCGCCGGCCGCGCCGGCGACTTCACCTCGACCGAGGAGCTCCGCGGCAAGCGGATCGCGACCTCCTACGTCGGGGTCGTCTCGGCCTTCCTCGAGCGCGAGGGGATCGACGCGAGCGTGACCCGGCTCGACGGCGCCGTGGAGACCTCGATCCAGCTCGGTGTCGCCGACGCGATCGCCGACGTGGTCGAGACCGGCTCCACGATGCGCCAGGCCGGCCTGGAGATCTTCGGTGAGCCGATCATGCACTCCGAGGCGGTGGTGATCACGCGTTCGGGCGCCCAGCTGGGGGCTGCGTACGAGACCTTCCGCCGCCGCCTCGACGGCGTCCTGATCGCGCGCAGCTACGTGATGATGGACTACGACATCCGCGCCGAGTTCCTCGCCGAGGCCTCCGCGATGACGCCCGGTCTCGAGGGTCCGACGGTCAGCCCGCTGCACCGCGAGGGCTGGGTCGCCGTCCGCGCGATGGTGCCGAGCAAGGGCTCGCAGAAGCTGATGGACGACCTGTACGCCGTGGGTGCCCGCGCGATCCTGCTGACGGAGATCAATGCCTGCCGGATCTGATCCCACCGCAGCTGAGCGACCGGTGAAGCTGCCGCACACCTGGCGCCCGCTCGGGGCCCGCGTCATGGGCTGGTTCCTCGTCGCGGCTCTCGCGGTGATGTGCACGATGGTCTGGGTCGGCTTCACGCCCGAGATCAAGGCCCAGGTGACCATGTTCGAGCGGCTCACCTTCGGCGCCGTGGGCCTCGGGATCGTGACCTGCGTGTACGCGCTGACCAGGTCGCGGGTCGTCGCCCGCACCGACGGCCTGACCGTGGTCAACGGCTTCAAGCGCCGCGACCTGGAGTGGGCCGAGGTCCTCGCGATCAACTTCCCTCGCGGCGCGCCGTGGCCCAACATCGACCTGGCCTCGGGCCACAACATCTCCGCGCTCGGCATCCAGGCCTCCGACGGAGGCTCGTCGAAGAAGGCTGTCCGCACGCTGCGCGCGCTGGCCGAAGAGCTGTCGTAGCGGCGACCCTGCGGCGAACCGTTTACTACGCTTCGGGGAATCCTCGCCGGAACTGCTGATAGCCATGCCCGCAGCGTCCTAGCGTATCTGCGTGATCACATGGACTCGTGCCATCGCCGTGCTGGCGGCGGTGCTCACCCTGGCCTCGACCGTGCCGGCCCAGGCCGCGCCGGTGCACCAGGTCGGCACCTGGGGTGCCTCGGCCGACGAGGTGGGCGGTCAGACCGGCGCCGCCGGCCTGGCGGACCGGTCGGTGCGCAACCTGGTGCACACCTCGCTGGCTGGCTCCGGCGTACGCATCACCCTGTCCAACGCGTTCGGCGACCGTCCGGTGACCTTCGCCTCGGCACACCTGGGTCTGGCCGGTGACGGTGCCGCGGTGGTGTCCGGCACGAACCGGCAGCTGACCTTCGACGGTGCCGATCAGGTAACCGTCGCCCCCGGCACCGAGGTGCTCAGCGATCCGCTCGAGGCTGCGGTGCCGGCCGATACGACCCTCGCGGTGAGCTTCCACGTCGTCGGTGACAGCGGCCCGATCACCGGGCACGACGTGGCCACGCAGACCTCCTACGTCTCCGGGACGGCGGGCGCGGACGTGGCCGGCGAGGAGTCGGGTGCGGCGTTCACCACGGAGATCTCCAGCTGGTACTGGGTCGAGAGTGTCGTCGTCGAGAAGCCGCGCCGCGTCAAGACCGTGGTGCTCTTCGGCGACTCGATCACCGATGGCAACGGCTCCACGGTCGGCGCCGACCGGCGCTACCCCGACGTGCTGGCCGACCGGGTGGCGGCGAGCTCGTTCGCCGGCCGGTTCGGGATGATGAACGAGGGCATCTCCGCCAACCGCGTCCTCGCCGACTCGACCGGTGGCCAGCGCGGCCTGGACCGCTTCCGGCGAGACGCCCTGGACCAGCCCGGCGTCTCGACGGTCGTGCTGCTGGCGGGGATCAACGACATCCGCTGGGACGACGCCGACGAGGCCTCCGACCTGATCGGGGCCTACCGCGATCTCATCGCCCAGGCGCATGCCGAGGACGTGTGCGTCGTCGGCGCCAGCCTCACCCCGTTCGAGGGCGGCAGCCGCTACACCCCCGCGCGCGAGCGGGTGCGGGTCGCGGTCAACGAGTGGATCCGAACCTCCGGCGAGTTCGACGACGTCGTCGACTTCGACGCGGCCACGCGAGACCCCGCACGACCGGCGCGGTTCCTGCCCGCCTACGACTCCGGGGACCACCTCCATCCCGGCGACGCCGGCTACGCGGCGATGGCCGATGCGTTCGACCTCGGGCTGCTGGAGTGTGACCGCTGAGGGTTCAGCGCCGGCCGACGAGGACCGCGAGAGTGATCGCCGACAGCGCCATCGAGATCGTCGCCCCGGCCGCGTCAGGGGCGAACAGCGTCGGGATGCTCACCAGCCCGGCGATGTCGAAGCCTCGTGCCGCATTGATGAACAGCGTGACCGGCATGGCACCCATCGGCGTCGAGACCATGACCGAGGCGTAGTCCGGTGGCGGCGCGGACAGCCACCGGGTCCACGCCGCCAGTGCGCCGAGGCCGACAGCGGGCGCCAGCAGCGGATGCGGCAGCGCCCACAGACAGCCCAGGCCGTACGCCACCAGCAGCACCGTCGGCACGAGGAGAGCCCCGAGCCGGAGCTGCCAGGACCTGGCGCCCAACAGTCGCACGAGCCCGCTCGAGCGCGACAGGACCCGCACGCCGGCGCCGAACGGGACAGCGGCCCAGAACCCGACCACGACCATGACCGGCACGGTCAGGGCACCGGCGCCGGCCGCCTCGAGCGCGTACGCCGGCAGGACCGCGGCCGCCAGGACCAGCATGCGCAGCGGTGTCCGGCCCAGCCTGATGACGTCGGCCGTGACCAGCGCCAGCGGCCCCTTGGGCCCGCGCGGACGCCGGGGCCGAACGACAGCGCGCTGCCTGCTGGTGTGCTGCAGGACGACGTCGTAGGCCAGAGCGGTGTCGAGCCCGGCGAGCGCACCGGAGAGCCCGTTCGCCAACCCGTGCCCGCGGGTGAGGTCACGGCGACGGAGCCCGCCGAGGCGGCGGTGACCGAGTGCGGCCACCGTACCGGCGAGCGGCGCCGTCGCAGCGGGTGCCAGCCACCACCGCTCGCCGGCCGGCGGTGCGAACCCGCTCGTGATCCCGGCGGCCACGCCTGCCAGGGCGGCGAGGGCCGCAAGGGCGGCGATCGGCCCGATCATCCGCCAGACCGAGCGGGTTCGTGACTGGGCCACGGCCCCGGCCGCGTACGTCATCGACGCCAGCGCGGCCGCGGTCAGTGCCAGGGCGCCGACCGTGATCAGCGGCCATCCCGCCGTCACCGCTGCGAGGGCCGCCAGGGCCGCCGCGGCCACGGCGGCGAGCACCAGCATGGTCCAGTACTGGCGCCGCAACCACCGTCCGCGGTCCACCGGCGTCGAGAGCACCATCGCCGATGTCGCCGGAGACGCCATGAGCGGCCCCAGGAGCCGAAGCACCGCGGCACCCAGCGCCAGCCAGATCAGCACGACGAGAACCGGTCCTGCGGTGCGCGTCCCGACGCACGTCTCGCCGGTGCACGCCGCGACGGCCTGCCCAGCGTTGATCACCGCGCTCACCAGCCCGGAGCCGTAGACGAGGACGGTGAGCAGGCCGAGGTATGCCTGGTAGAGCATCTCTCCCCAGGGTGCCGTCACCCGGCCGCGACGCCAGGATCGGATCAGTCCGCGGATCTCGGCGGGTGTCGGGGCGTCGGTGGTCATGCGGTGTCGGGCGAGGACCCGAGGCGTACGACCTCGTCGGCCACGGCCTCGACGACGGCCGGATGGTGGCTGGCGAACAGGATCCCGACGCCGGCCTCCTTCTCGCGTGCGAGCAGTCCGGCGAGCCAGTCGACGCCCTCGGCGTCGAGCCGCTGCTCGGGCTCGTCGAGCAGGAGGAGCCGCCGGGGTCGCACCAGCAGCGACGCCAGGGCGAGGCGTTGACGCTGGCCTGAGGAGAGTGAGCCGGGCAGCTGGCTCGCCTGATCGATCAGGCCCACCTCCTCGAGCACACGGTCGACCGTGCCCGTGGGGTCCTCGACCCGGTGGGCGTGGGCGAGGAGGTCGAGATGCTCGACGACCGCGAGGTCGGGGAAGAGGTCCAGGTCGTCGAGGAGGGTGGCGACGTCCCGGCGCACCTGCGCGGAGCGTTCGTCGTACGCCTTCTCGTCGAGCAGCACCTCGCCGGTCGTCGGCTCGTCGACGCCGGCGACGCAGCGCAGCAGGGTCGACTTCCCGGACCCGTTCGCCCCGGTGAGGGCGATCGCCTGTCCGGGCTCGAGGGTCAGATCGAGTCCGTCGAGGACGGCATGCTCGCCGTAGGACCTGCTGAGCCCGGAGACCTTCAGCAGGGTCATCGGACCGCGGTGATGCCCCAGGTGACCTCGAGGCGCTCGTCGGGGGCGAGCGCGATCAGGTCGGTGCCGGAGTTGAACGCGTCCGGGGGAGCGGTCATCGGCTCGACGGCGAGACCGCCGCGTGCGGGTGACTGGTCGTCGGCGCTGTAGACCATCAGCCACGGGTGGCGCTCGTCGACCCAGAGCGCGACGCCCCCGTCGGGGCCCTGGATCGTGACGGTCGCCCGTCCGTCCTCGCCGCGGTCGAGGTCAGTGAAGGCGTGGTCGAGGACGACGTCGCCGACAGACTTGGCGGAGGTGAAGTCGTAGTCGGTGCCGGCCGTCGGCTCGCTCGTGGTGGGCAGCTTGCGCTCGGGGTCGGAGAGCAGCCGGGTCCGCGCCGGGAGGGTGAGCGTCCAGGCATCGACCGGGCCGGCGCCGGCGGTGAGATAGGGGTGGGCGCCGACGGCGTAGGGCGCGGGGGAGTCGGCGTGGTTGGTCGCCGCCTGGGTCACGGTGAGCCCATCGGGACCGATGGCGTACGTCACCTCGAGGTCGAGCGTCCACGGGTAGCCGCTCTGTGCCATCAACCGGGTGGCCAGGGTGATCGAGCTCTTGGCCTCCTCGATGGGCAGCCACTGCGCCCAGCGCACCAGCCCGTGGGAGGCGTTGTTGCGCGCGACCTCGGTGACCCCGAGCTGATAGTTCTTCCCGCCGAACTCGTAGCGGCCGTCGCGGACCCGGTTGGGCCACGGCGCCAGCAGCTGACCCTTGCCGCCGCTGGACTGCTCGTCGTCGCCGAACCCCGCGATCAGCTCCCGCCCCTCGTAGGACAGCAGGCGCAGTGCGCCGCCACTCTCGGTCACCGTCGCGGAGTAGCCCCCGCCGTCGATCGTGAACTGCTCTCCACTCGGTCTCAGCACGCTCACAGGCTATCGAGGTGGCCGGTACGACCGATGACCGGTCGGGTTAGCCTCGGGCCATGGAGCGACGACAGCTGGAGTTCTTCCTCGCCATCGCCGAGGCGGGCAGCTTCACCAGCGCCGCGGCGCGGCTCCACGTCGCCCAGCCGTCGTTGTCGTACGCCGTGCGGGGGCTCGAGCGGGAGCTCGGTGGTCCGCTCTTCGAGCGTCACGGCAGGGGCGTGCGCCTCACCCCGGCGGGGTCGGCGCTGCTCGGTCCGGCCCGCCGGGTCGTACGCGGCTTCGAGCTCGCCGCGGGCGCGGTGCGGTCGGTCTCGGACGAGGGGTTCGGCCGGCTGCGGATCACCTCCAGCACGGTGTGGGCGGTCGAGCCGCTGGTGCCGGTGCTGGCCGAGTTCCGGCGGATCCAGCCCGCCGCGCAGGTGGTCGTCACCGACCCGCAGCACCGATCCGACGTCCTGGACCAGGTGCGCAAGGGCGAGGCCGACGTGGGGCTGATCGACGGCGCGACGCCGCACGGCCCGTTCGGCTCGCACCGGCTCGCCGAGCACGAGCTGGTGGCGGTCCTGCCGCCCTCGGGCGAGGCACCGGAGGAGGTCCGGATCGAGGAGCTCGCCGAGATCGGCCTGATCGCGACGCCGGCCGGCACGGCGCTGCGTACGTTCCTCGATGCCCGCCTCGAGGCCGCCGGCCTGCCCACCGAGGTCGCCATCGAGACGGCACACGTCGCCTCGATCATCCCGCTGGTGCTGGCCCGTGCCGGGGTGGCGGTGCTGACTGAGGGCATCGCCGGAGCGGCGTCGCGGGCCGGCGCACAGATCGTGCCGCTAGTCCCGGTGGCCCGGGTGAGCGTGTCCCTGGTGTGGCTGGAGGAACGCGGTCACGCGTTGGTCGAGCAGTTCGTCGCGCTGGCTCAGGACCTCACCGATCTCTGACCGAGATATAGAGATTATCTATCGCAGCATCTCGATCCTGGTCTTGCTCAGTGCGCGGACGTGCTGGAACACCCGAAAGGTCAATGTCTAGTGTGTTAGACATATATGAACCGATTGGATGGAGCACGCATGCGCCGCCCCCAACGCCTTGCCGTGGCAGCCCTCGCCATCGCGGTGACAGCCGGCACCCTGACCGCCTGCACGACCGCGAGCGAGCGTGACGGCTTCGCCCAGAGCGACTCCGGGGGAGCCGAGGACTCGGTGGTCCTCGCCGAGCAGCCGTGGGTCGACCTCCAGGTCGAGAACGAGATCGCCGTCCAGATCCTCCATGAGCTCGGCTACGACGCGAGCATCAAGAAGAACCTGTCCGTAGAGAACGCGGCGACCGCGGTCTCCTCGGGCCAGATCGACGCCTACCTCGGCAACTGGTGGCCCTCGCAGGAGCCCAGCTTCGGCGACCCGATCGACGCAGGCGACGTCGAGGTGCTCTCCACGATCGTGAAGGGCACCGAGTACGCCCCGGCGATCCCCGGCGACGTCGCCGAGGAGCTCGGGATCGCTTCGCTCGCCGACCTCGACGCGAACGCTGCGAGGTTCGGGAAGAAGATCTACGGCATCGAGGCCGGCTCCCCGGGCAACGAGACGATCCAGAAGGCGATCGACGAGGACGCGTACGGCCTGGGGGACTGGAAGCTGGTCGCCAGCGGCACCCCGGCGATGCTCGCCCAGGTCGAGAAGTCGCAGAAGGCCGGCCAGCCGATCGTCTTCCTCGGCTGGAGCCCGCACTGGATGACCGTGCAGTTCGACGCCGCCTTCCTCGAGGACCCCGACAAGGTCTGGGGCGGGGCCGGTGAGATCCGCACCGTCACCCGCAAGGGGTTCGAGGACGACAACCCGGAGATCGCCGAGCTCCTCGCGAACCTGACCTTCACCACCGACGAGGCCGGCCAGTTCTACTACGACCACGACAAGTCCGGGAAGGAGCTCGCCGACATCGCCGAGGCGTGGATCGACGACAACCCCGACAGAGTTGCCGAGTTCCTCGACGGGGTCGAGGACGCTGACGGCGAGAAGGCGGAGATCTGATGAGCGAGACGAACCACACCGCCGAGCCCGCGATCGTCGGGCGAGGGCTGAGCAAGGTCTACGGGCTCGGCAGGAGACAGGCCGAGAGGGCGCTGGCCGCCCAGGACCCCCGCGCGGCGGCCGCCGCCGCGGGCGGCTATCTCGGCGCCCACGAGATCGACTTCGAGATCGCCAAGGGGGAGATGTTCGTCGTCATGGGCCTGTCCGGCTCGGGCAAGTCGACCGTGCTGCGGATGATCAACCGGCTCAACGAGCCCAGCGCCGGCGAGCTCCTGATCGACGGCGAGGACATCACCAAGGTCTCCGATCAGCGGCTGCGCGAGCTCCGCAACAACGGCATCGGCATGGTCTTCCAGCACTTCTCGCTCTTCCCGCACCGGACGGTGCGGGAGAACGCGGCGTACGGCCTGAAGGTACGCGGCATCGCGAAGCCGGAGCGCCTCGAGAAGGCCGACGCCGCCCTCGACCGGGTCGGCCTGGGTGGGCGCGGCGACAAGTTCCCGCACGAGCTCTCCGGCGGCATGCGGCAGCGGGTGGGTCTGGCCCGCGCGCTGGCGGTGGACCCGCCGATCCTGCTGATGGACGAGCCGTTCTCGGCGCTCGACCCGCTGATCCGGCGCGACATGCAGGACCTGCTGGTCGAGCTCCAGGCCCAGGACCAGCGCACCACGGTCTTCGTCACCCACGACCTCAACGAGGCGATGCGGATCGGCGACCGGGTGATGGTGATGCGCGAGGGACGGGTCATCCAGCTCGCCCCCGGACCCGAGATCGTGGCGCATCCCGCCGACGACTACGTCAGCGAGTTCGTCTCCGACGTCGACCGGGCGCGCGTGCTCAGCGCCGCCGACCTGATCCGGCCGGCCCGCCTCGTGCTCCCCGAGGACATCACGCCTCACGACGCGCTGCGCAGGCTGGGAGAGAACGAGGTGACCGGTGCCTTCGTGACCGGCGCGGACGACAGGCTGCTGGGTGTCGTGACCGACGACCGGCTGGTGAGCCTGACCCGCCGCGGCGCCACGAGCGTCCACGGCGCGCTGGGCGAGGACTTCCACCAGGTCAAGGAGAGCGACGTGATCGGCGACTTCATGCATCTGGCGGGCCGCCAGGTCGTGCCAGTCACCGTCCTCGACGAGGACGGCAGGCTGCGCGGCGTGGTGCCACGGGGCGCGATCCTCTCGGCGCTCTCCACCGTGAACGACGAGGCCGCGGAGGTGGCCCATGCCTGATCTTCACATCGGCGACATCGGCGAGAACGTCATCAACTTCCTCACCGACAACCTCGGTCCGTTCTTCGACGGCATCAAGGAAGCGCTGAACTTCCTGCTCCGGATGGTCTACAACGTGCTCGGCGGGCTGCCGCCGATCGCGATGATCATCGTGCTCGCCGTGATCGCGCTGGTCGTCACCCGCCAGGTCGTGCTGACCCTGGTGCTGACCGCCGGGTTGCTCCTGATCGAGTCGATGGACCTGTGGTACGAGACGATGCAGACCACCACCTCGGTGCTCGTGGCGGCGCTCGTCGCGCTGGTGATCGGCATCCCGCTGGGCATCTGGTCGGCCTTCTCGCCACCGTTGCGGGCCGCGCTGCGGCCGATCCTCGACCTGATGCAGACGCTGCCGGTCTTCGTCTACCTGCTGCCGACGATCCTCTTCTTCGGCGTCGGTGACGCGCCCGGTCTGGTCGCCACGATCGTGTTCGCGCTGCCGCCCGCGGTCCGGCTCACCCAGCTCGGGATCAACCAGGTCGACCCCGAGACCGTCGAGGCCGCCACCGCCTTCGGCGCCGGCCGCTGGGAGATCCTGCGCGAGGTCCAGCTCCCGCTGGCGCGCGAGTCGATCATGACGGGGGTGAACCAGGTGATCATGCTGGCCCTCTCGATGGTCGTCGTGGCCGGCCTGGTCGGCGGCTCGGGCCTCGGTGGAGTGGTCGTCAACGCCGTCCAGGGCCTGCAGATCGGTGCCTCGATCGAGGGCGGTCTGGCCGTCGTCGTGATCGCGATCTACCTCGACCGGGTCTCGGCTGCGCTCGGTGGCCAGCGTGGCCTGGTGCCGTCGTGGTGGCCGAAGCTCGGCCGCGGTCGCGGTGCCCACGTGAGGACCGCCGAACCCGAGCTCACCCCCGCCTGACCCGCAATCCCCGATCGGAGGAGAACGAACGTGACCATCACCGAGCTGCACCGGCCCGCGGACGTCGTCGAGACGACCTCGGGCGTACGGATCCGCCGCGCCGGCGCCCGGATCGGCGCCGTCATCGAGGGCCTGCACCTGGCCGAGGCAGACGATACCCAGATCCAGGACGTACGCAACGCCCTGCTGCGCCACAAGGTGCTCTTCTTCCGTGGCCAGGACGGGCTCACCGACGAGGCGCAGAGCGCCTTCGCGGCCCGGTTCGGTGAGCTGACGACCGCGCACCCGACGGTCAACACCGGTTCCGGGCGGGTGCTGAGGGTCACCGCGAACGCCGGCATGGCGGCCAACGCGTGGCACACCGACGTCACCTTCGTGGACCGGGTCCCGGCGATCTCGGTGCTCCGCGCGGTCACCCTGCCGCCCTACGGTGGGACCACGATCTGGGCGAACACCGTGGCCGCCTACGACCGGCTCCCGGCGCCGTTGAAGGCGCTGGCCGAGGCACTGTGGGCGGTGCACACCAACTCCTACGACTACGCCCAGCGCGACGAGGAGCACGAGCAGCCCGACGCCAACTACTCCCGCGACGACTTCGCCTCGATCCACTTCGAGACCCGGCACCCGGTCGTCCGCGTGCACCCCGAGACGGGGGAGCGGTCGCTGGTGCTCGGCTCGTTCGTGAAGGAGTTCGAGGGACTGACCTCCACCGAGTCGATCCACCTGTTCAACCTGCTCCAGGACCGGGTCACCAAGCTGGAGAACACCATCCGCTGGGCCTGGCAGCCCGGTGACGTGGCGATGTGGGACAACCGGGCCACCCAGCACTACGCGGTCGCCGACTTCGACCATCACCCGCGCGAGATGCGCCGGGTCACGGTCGCGGGTGACGTACCGGTCTCGGTCGACGGGCGGCGCTCGGAGGTCCTCCAAGGTGACGCGCGGGCCTACAGCCGGCTGGACGAGCTGATCTCCTGACCTCCGCTGGTCGAGCCGCCGGAGCCGGCACGCTCGGCCGCAGGCGGCCTCGCGGCTCGACCAGCGGGGGCTAGGTCTGCACCACGACGTCGGCGCGGGCCTTGGTGTCGTTGGCGGTGAAGTGGTCGGTCTCGGCGGCCGCCCAGGCGTCCCAGTGGGGTGCGAAGGTGTCGCCGTCGCGGTCGATGCCGCGTCGCTTGCGCTCCTCCTCGGGTGCGTCGACCCAGGCGAGGGCGGTGCGGAAGCCGTCGTACGCGGCGGCGCCGCTGCCGACGCCTTCGATGACGAGCAGCGGGCTCGGTGGGACCAGCACGGTCTCGGTGTGCACGCGGGCGTGCCAGTCGTAGCGGCGGTAGGAGCCGGGGGCTCCCTCGACGAGGGGGAGCAGGATCGTCTCGAGCTGGGCGATGCCGTCGGCAAGACCGTCCCAGCCGGCGTACAGGTCGTCCATGTGGATCACCGGGGCTCGGGTCATCTCGGCCAGGGACGTGGCCAGCGTCGTCTTTCCTGAGCCCGCAGGGCCGTCGATGCAGATCAGCCGTCCGGGACCGAGTGTGGCTGGACGGCTCATCGCGATCGTGAGGAGATCGGCGGCCGGCTGGCCGAAGCGATCAGTGGAGCCGGTCAACGTCAGGAGATGCCGTACTTCTTCAAGATGTCGTTGACGTCGGCCATGTCCTCGTCATCGTCGTCGACCACCGGGCCCTTGGCCGTCCTCGGAGCCGCGACCGAGGCCGGGCCGGCCGAGCCTGCGGGCGCTGCGCCGGCGGCCCCCTTCCGGGCTGCTCGGCTCGGCTTCTCCTTGGTGGGCAGGAGGCGGGAGACGAAGATCAGCACGATCGCGATCGCGGCGAGGCCGAACCCGATCCAGACGGTCGGGCTGAAGACCAGGCGTGCGGCCCAGTCGCCGATCGCGTCGACGATCCGGCTGCCGGCGCGCAGCAGCCCGGTCAGGTAGGCCGCCGGGGCGAGCAGCGTCCACCCGAAGGCCCTCACGCCGGCTCCGAGGCCGCGCCGTCGGAACGCGACCCAGGTCCAGATCGCGCCCAGAACGGTGAGCGCTGCGGCTAGTGCGAGGTAGGCGCCTTGGTCCATGCCCACAGTCTTCCACCGTCCCGGTCGTCCGGCACCCGGACTGTCCCCGATATCGGCCCTGATCTTCGGCTGAGGTTCAATGGAAGCGATGAACGACAAGCGACTTCTCGGCACCGCATTTCCCGGCGACACCGGCGAGACCAGCGCCGAGGTGGCGACGGTGATGAGGTCGTACGCCGCGGGCCGGGCCACGCAGACCGACGTGCTCACCGTCCTGGCGGCCGCCCGGGTGCTGGTCCCGGTCGTCGCGGTGCTGGGCGAGGTCGAGGTCGACGATGCCGGTCTGGCCCACGACAAGTCCTCCGACATGGCCACCGTGCTGCTCACCGGCGCCGACGGCCGGCAGGCGCTGCTCGGGTTCACCGGCACCGCGCCGCTGCAGGCGTGGCAGGCCGACGCCCGCCCGGTACCGGTCTCGCTGCGCGATGCGGCCCAGGCCGCCGTCCACGACGGCGCCGATGCCCTCGTGCTCGATCTCGCCGGTCCGGTCCCGTTCGCGATCGAGGGCGATGACCTGCACAAGGTCGCCGAGGGCTGGCAGCTGGCGACCGTCGGGCCGCGTACGGCCTGGGTGCGGCCCTAAGGATTGGGCACCGCGGGGAATGTTGCAGTAGTGTTCCGTGTTGACCGATCAGCCGACGTACGCCGTCGGTTCGATCCAACAAGCGGAGATCACGACAGCGTTCTCCCACCCGCATCGACCGCCCAGCAACAGAGGTCGTCGGGTCCGGTCCCGAAGACAGTGTCCCAGAAGTTCATGGGTCTATGGATTCGGTGGTGCGAGCCCGATCGTGGGTGAGCGTCCTGACTGGCTTCCGCTTGTGACAATCCAGCGGAAGCCTTTTTTGATTTCCGGACCGCCCGTGCACGCGGCCCGGAAACCGAGATCCAGAGCCTCCGCAGCCACAACAACTGGAGGACACATCAGCACTGAGCTTCGTATCAACGACCGGATCCGGGTTCCCGAGGTCCGCCTCGTTGGTCCCAACGGAGAGACGGTCGGCATCGTGCCGACCCCTGACGCGCTGCGCCTGGCCCAGGAGGCCGACCTCGACCTGGTCGAGATCGCCCCGCAGGGCAAGCCGCCGGTCTGCAAGCTCATGGACTACGGGAAGTTCAAGTACGAGAACGCCCAGAAGGCCCGTGAAGCCCGTCGAAACCAGACGAACGTGATCATCAAGGAGATGAAGCTTCGTCCGAAGATCGACAAGCACGACTACGAGACCAAGAAGGGTCACGTCGTGCGGTTCCTCAACGCTGGGGACAAGGTGAAGATCACGATCATGTTCCGTGGTCGTGAGCAGCACCGTCCCGAGCTCGGCTTCCGCCTGCTGCAGCAGCTGGCCGACGACGTCCAGGAGCTGGGCTTCGTCGAGTCCTCGCCGAAGCAGGACGGCCGCAACATGATCATGGTGCTCGGCCCCCACAAGAAGAAGGCCGACGCCAAGGTCGAGGCCAAGGAGGCCAAGGAGGAGAAGGCCGCCGAGCGCGCCGCCGACGAGGCCGCCGAGAAGGCGGAGCGTACGGCCGCGAACGCCTCCCGCCCGGTGTCGGCTCCCAAGCCCAAGCGCCGCTCGGAGAACCTCGACCCCGACATCGACCTCTGAGTCGATCCACTGACTTCCGCCGCCGCGGCGCCCCGTGACCGGCCGGACGACGAGAGAAGGAAGAACTATGCCGAAGAACAAGACCCACTCCGGTTCCAAGAAGCGCTTCAAGGTGACCGGTTCCGGGAAGATCCAGCGCCTGCAGGCCGGCCGCAAGTCCGGCGCTGCGTTCGCCTCCGCGCCGACGACCGGCTCGCGCAAGAAGCACCGTCGCAACGCCGGTCTGGTGGAGCTCGCCCCCGCCGACGTCAAGCGCGCGAAGAAGCTGCTCGGTCTCTGACCGCTGATCACCCGAACTTTCCCCAGAGCATTCAAGGAGCACTGAAATGGCACGCGTCAAGCGCGCAGTGAACGCTGCGAAGAAGCGTCGCACCACCCTCGAGCGGGCCTCCGGTTACCGTGGCCAGCGCTCGCGCCTCTACCGCAAGGCGAAGGAGCAGGTCACCCACTCCCTGGTCTACGCCTACAACGACCGCCGCAAGAACAAGGGCAACTTCCGCAAGCTGTGGATCCAGCGGATCAACGCCGCCGCGCGTGCCGAGGGCATGACCTACAACCGCTTCATCCAGGGTCTCAACCTGGCCGGCATCGAGGTCGACCGCAAGATCCTCGCCGAGCTCGCCGTCAACGACGTGGCCGCGTTCAACGCGATCGTCGCCCAGGCCAAGGCTGCGCTGCCGGAGGACGTCAACGCCCCGGCGAACGCCTGAGCCAGATCTCGGCTGAGTTAGATCTCGTAGGGACGCCCGTCGACGCATCAGCGGAGGCGGGCGTCGCTGCGTGCTCGGGACCGTTCGACTTGGCGGCATTTTTCCCCCCGGGCGGGGCAATTCCGCCCCGAACGGCTAGCAAACAGTTCCATTACCCCCCCGGGGGGGGGAAGGACTCAAGATTGAGTCCGG
>NZ_JBHWLY010000065.1:0-34824 GCF_042730435.1 Nocardioides sp. NPDC059952
GCCTCCAGGATGCCTTCGCAGCGCCGCCTTGCCAGATCGGATGCGAAACGCCGCTCGCGGCCGCCGTGTCTTTGAGAGACACGCCCTAGCGCCGATCCGCTCCTGCGGCCCGCCAGATCGCCTCTCAGAACAACAGCTTCCTCGCCGCAGGTTCGCGCAGCGTCACCGCCACGCCGAGCTCAACGGATGCCTGGGCAGCAGCGCTTGACCTTCCGTGGCCAAATCGATGGCTACTACGACTTCTTGATCCAGCAGATCCGTGGCCTACTGGAACGCAGATGATCGTGCTCTGACCAGCCAGAACGCCGCCGGTCGTTTCGGGGCGTTCTTGGATTTGTGTCGGAAGATCGTCAGAACTGCGCTCGCCGAGGCAGACAGGGGTGTTCTGAGCGCGCCGACGGATCCGGCAGTATGACAATCGGCCCGCTCGGACCTCCGCGGCCTCGTCTGACCAGGACCACGTCCGCACACGGAGTCGTCGTGGTCTTTGGAGTTGAAGCCAAGGATTACCGGTCCACGCCTCACCTCGGGACGTCGTGCACGAGAAGTCCGTGAGCGATCCCTCTGCATCTCCCTGAAGGATCGTTAGCGGCGGCGCGGCGACCCCGCGTGCTTGAAGTGCTCGCTACCATGGCGCAATGATCGATTCCGCCTTTGACCGCCTGGTACAGCGCGAGGTAGGCGAGATCCGCCAAAACTTCCCTAATGTTGAGGACGATAGCTCGGCGTTTGCGGCTTGGTTTTCTCACATGGTTCATAATCTGCCGATAGAGGATGCCGTCGACCTTCTCCTGAAACGGGACGAAGAAGCAGAGAATGGCGGAATCGACGCAATCCTCGTGGATGAACAAGATGGCGTTGTTTATCTTGTGCGTGGCGAGCATTCATCGCCGCCGTCGACATCCATGAGGTCGATCATAGGCGAGCTTCAAGGCGGGGTTTCCCGCATGCTAGTTCCACGGTACGCCGAACAAATCGGTGGAGATTTTGCACGCCTTTCCGAGACCGTTCGAGCCGCTATAGCTGGGGGCGCAGACGTCGTGGTTCAACTCGTCACGCTCAGCGCTACTACACGCGACCTAAATTACCCGGCAAGAGCTGCAACCATCGAAGTCGGCGATGTCAACCTGCACCTCGACGTCTGGGACAAAGCCAGACTCACAAGGAAATGGGATGAAGAGACGACCGTTCGCGATTTGGCAGGAGTACCGGTCAAGCTAACCACCAAAGGCGGCGAACTGAGCGTTCCTACCGCTGGGATGGAAGGCCTCGGATCCTACCGCATCGTCGTGCTTGACGGGCACTCGCTTGCGCTAGCCGCCCGGGCACATGGGCCGCGTCTTGTTGACCTCAATGTTCGCTACCAACTCCGCAAGAGTAAGATCAACGACGCCATTGCAGAAACGGCCGCCGACCCTCATAAGCAGGCTCACTTCCTTGCACTGAATAACGGGCTTACCGTAATTTGCGATGAGTTCATCCAGGAAGCGGACGGCCAGATATCACTGATCAACCCGCAGATCGTAAACGGCGCACAGACCGCCTTGACACTTGCTGAGCATATCGGAACCTTTGGGCCCAACGAGGTTCAGATCCTGGCGCGAATAATGGAGATTGATAAGGAATCGAAGAACGGCGCTTCCTTATCCAGAAGCATCTCTGAAGCAACGAATCGTCAAAATCCTGTCAGTAGCGCTGATCTAAAGGCGCACGATCGACTACAGGTTCGAATCGAGGCAGACATGATGAAGTTGTCTCCACCTTGGTTCTATGAGCGGCGGCGCAACAGTTTTGCAGCGCTGAGCCCCGCAGAAGTAGAACGATACGCCGGCGCCATAACAAAAGAGGACCTCGGACAGCGCTATCGCGCCCTGCGTGGCGATCCCACTAAGGCAATCACGGCGAAAACAACAATCTTCGATTCGACGTCACTCTATGGTGAAATATTCGATCCATCGATTCCTGTTGAGATGTACATTCTTGCACATCAGCTCTTCGGCTTCTATCACTCCATCCTCGGAAAGCCCAACGCTAGTATGCGACAAGCAATCTGGCCGGATTTCGATGAAACCACGCGCGCGGCTCTTGTCCGCGCACGTAATCAGTTTGCAGCGCACGGCACGGCGCTCGCGTATTATCTGCTGACGTTGCGGTACGACGACATTGGCCCTGAACGCGCCATCTCCATCGCCACCGACTCCACGACAGGAGCGACCCAGTACCTTCCGCTCCACAAGCTCGTCGTTATGACCATCATCAAGTGGAGCCGAACTACCATCGCAACTGCGGTCAAGGATGAGGAATCATTCAGCATCAAGGATGCATTCGAGGAGTCAGAGACCTTTGTTAAATTGCGCGAAGATGCGAAGATCTCAGCGAACTTCCTTCGCGCCCAGACACTGGACCTCCTTCCGGAATAATGCAGTATGTTGCCGATGCTGCATAGCCACCGAACCCAACTCGTCGCGGCAATTCTCGGCGTACTGAGCGCCGCAACCCTCACTGCAATTCCACTCTTCAAGGCTGCTGGTGTCCGGTCTCTCAGGAATGACATTCCTTGGTGGATATATGCTGTACTGCTGTCGATCTTGATAGCAAGTCAACTAGTTCAGTTGATCTCGGCTCTCATGTCAGCGCGTGCCACCAAGGCGGAGCTGGGTGTCGTGGCATCCGAGTCAATCCGAATTCTGGTCGGCGACGTGTGTGGACGCGATCGAATGTTGACAGATCTGAGCATTTCGCCAGATTTGGCCGTTAGAGTGAGTTCGGTCGACGGCCAACGGTTGATAGAGGCCGACTGGGGCAAGGGTGGCTTGATGAAAATTCCGAGTCTTGGCAGCCCTTTACGGAGGGTACAAGCACTCCCAACACCGGCTAGCATTTCTGACTTTGTCGCTGATCGGAAGATATTTGGCGCAGTGGATGTTCAAGATTCGACGGGTCTGCGCTTCGAGGTGTTCTATCTTCTTCCAGCGGGGATTTCAGAACTTGAAGGGACACCATTGGGCGATAGCCTAGTTAAGAAGTTGATCAAAGATGATAGGCTCGCGTTCATTATCGCTCGTATTCCTGCTTCATAATGCGAATACCAGGAAGTTCGCAGGGACGATTCCCCAAATTGGCCGCCCAAGATGAGCACTGCGAATTGCTCTGACTCAAGCCATCGAACACTGCTCAACGCCTCTCGCGAATGGGCGACCGAAGCGAGTTACACAGACTTGGTGTGTCCCTCGGGTGGCCATTTCCTGAGGGTCATCGGGAGTTGGGGCTTGGCGGTGACGGTCTCCCGGCGACGCTGATGGTGACCTCGCGCAGCGGGCTCAGGGTGGTGAAGAGCGTCTGGTTGCTTACACTGATGCGGTCTTGCAGGTAGCGGGTCACGAACCCAGAGAGGTGAAGACCTCGGTCAGGTGGGCCGTCAACCTGTTGTCGGACTAGCTGTGATTTCCAGGGACGTTATTCAGCCGAGTGATTGGTGATAGGCCGCCGATGGCGGAGTGGGCGCGGTGATGATTGTAGAAGTGGAGCCAGCCCGGCAGGGCGGCGTTGCGTTGGTCGGTTGACTCGTACAGGCGGGCGTAGGCCCAGCCGTCTGCCAGAGTGCGGTGGAATCTTTCGATCTTCCCGTTGGTCTGGGGTCGGTAGGGTCCGGTCCGTTTGTGCTTGATGTCGAGCTCTGCGCAGGTCTCGCGCCAGGCGTAGGACCGGTAGCAGCTGCCGTTGTCGGACAGCACCCGTTCCACGGTGACGCCGCGGTCGGCGAACCAGGCCACGGCTCGTTGCAGTACTGCGATGGCGGTGGTGGCCTTCTCGTCTGGGTGGATCTCGGCGTAGGCGATGCGGGAGTGGTCATCGATGACGGTGTGCACGTAGGCGGTCCTGATGCGGGGCCGGTAGTCCCTACCGCGTTCGCCGGTGCGGTGAGCTGTGGCTTGGGCGTTGGCTCGGCTCTGCGGGCGGCTGAGGAACTTGTGCCCGCCGCCGTCGGGGATGTTGCCGAACTTGGTGACATCGACGTGGATCAGCGATCCCGGGTGGGGGTGCTCGTAGCGACGTCTCGGTTCGTTGGTGACCCGGTCGATGTGGGAGAGCCGGTTGATCCGGCAGCGCATCAGCACGGCGTGCACGGTCGAGGCCGGCATCGCGAGCCGGCCGGCGATCTGGACCGGGCCGAGGCGGTGGCGCCACCGCAGCCGCACGATCTGCCGGACCAGGTCCGGGCTGGTCTTGGTCGGGCTGGTGTGTGGTCGTGAGGTTCGGTCGACCATGCCGGCCGGTCCTTCGGCCTGGTACCGATCAGCCCACTTCTTCGCGGCGCGTGGGGCGACCATGAACATCTTGGCTGCCGCAGCGTAGGTCCAACGGTGCTCTACAACGAGCTGGGCGAGTCGTAAACGGGCGCGTGGGGTCAGGGCAGCGTTAGCGTGGGACACGAAGGCCTCCGGGCGGTTGAAGTGTGTGAACTAGACAGCTCCACTTCACAACCGGAGGCCTTCACCTCTCAGCAGGCTCACCGTCCCAGGGCGGTACAACCTCCCTGGGCATCACAACTAGCCCTCGCTCGCACCGTAGTCGTCTGAAGAGCGCCGTCACGACGATTTTTGCCACACTCGGCCCTTCCGCTGACGCTGGCTTCGGTCCTCTGACCTGCAATTTCATAGCAATGGAGGGATTGTGTCGGTGGCAAGCGCTATAAAGAGGGCGACATCCAAGATGGGACCAGAATCTTGACCGACTTCACCTTGTTTGACCTTGGGGACCGCCAGCCGCGGCGGTGGGCTGACGCGTTCCCCTGGCTTCCCGGTCTGTCTCCCGATTGGGACGCCGACTCATGGTTGGCAGCAGACGCACACGAGACGGACCTTGGCGAATGGGATGCCCGCGTGACCCAAGTTGCGACCATGGCTGCCGAGCGCCTGACGAATTGGACCATCGGTCAGATCTTCCCTGGCCTACCGCCGGATCTGAACCTGCTGAAGTCCAACCTCCCAACTCGTGCGATCAACGCGGTGATGCGAAGGGCTCCGACGGCGGACGCCCTCAGCCAATACCGCCTCCAGGACGTTCTGGATTGGCAGGGCGTCGGCGCCGGAACGGTCCATGCAGTTCTGGAGGTGCTTGTGGCCGTGTCCTTGGACGCCTCGACGCCGAACATCGAGGTGGAGAGCGACCACACGGCGCCCACCTCAGCAGGCGTTGACCAGGGTGTCGTCCCTGAGTGGATTCGTGATTTGATCAGCGACCTTACTGAGGTCGCCGAGTGGCATGTAGTGGTCGGTCGCCAAGACGCTGCACTCCTCGACCCTGACACACTGCCCGCTGAGACGCCTCAGCGCGTCAAAGAAGCGCAACACCGGCTTGCACGCCTTACGGTTCACAACGTGATCGAGGAGCACGACGCAGATGCCGATGCCGCTGCCCGGCTTGACGATGCATTTGCGGTGCTCGACCCGCGGGCAGTTCAGGTGCTCGCCCAACGCGTATTCGCTGATAGGCCAGCCACGCTCGAGGAGCTTGGCCGCTCGTTCGGAGTTACGCGGGAGCGCATCCGTCAGATCGAAGCCAAAGCCAGCGGCGCGATCCTCAATGCCATCACGCAAGATTCGGTACTGGCCGATCTGGCTGCAGTCGCACGGCAGGTCATCGGCACGATTCGTCCGTTGGATGAACTCCTACTCTGCATCCCAGCTCTGGGTCGGACTGTAGAGTCCGTCTTGCAGCCTGCGTGGCGCGTCTTGGATCGCTTGGACAACGCGTACGAGATCGATGACGCATGGTGCGTCGCGCCGTCAAAAACTGCCGCGGTTACCGCCACGGAGACCCAGCTGGAAGAGCGCACCAATGGGCATGGCGTCGCTCGACTGGAAGACCTCGATCTCGTACGCACCGCGGATCCAACGCGTCGCAGCGCAGTCAACGCATCGTGGCTCGCACACTGCGGGTACGTCGTCGACGGAGACTTCGTCCTCACGCGTACGTCTTCGGTGGGCGATTACGCAGCTGCGGTCCTCGCGATCGCTGGTTCTCCCCTTAGTGTTCAAGAGATCGTCGACCGATTCGTCGTCGACCGGACCCCCGGGGCTACGCGAAACGCCATGAGTATCGACGACCGCTTCGAGCGGGTCGACCGCGATCGCTGGGCGCTGACAGAGTGGGGGCTGGGGGCCTATGCGGGCATCCGGTCGGTGATTCGCGAACAGGTCGCCCAAGGTGGTGGGCGAGTGAAGCTGAGCGACTTGGTCGAGTACATCACCGCCCGCTACAGCGTGAGCGGCAGCAGCGTCGCGGCCTACGCAGGTGCACAGCCGTTCGCCACGAAGAACGGCTTCGTCCAACTGGCCACCGAGGACCGAGGCGCCCGCAAGGCACCGGAACGCACTCGGCGGCTGTTCCGTCAGGCTGATGGCTGGGCATACCGCGTAGGGATCAGCACAGACCATCTACGCGGGAGCGGCTCCGTGGCGCCGCACGCGATCGCTACGATCCTGGAGATGCGGGCCGGCGAAACGCGTCATCTGGATAGTCCGCTGGGACCCCAGTCGGTCGCCTGGACCGGCCTTCAGCCGCAGTTCGGCACGATCCGGCGCTTTCTCATGGCCGAAGACGTCGCCGCAGGAACGGAGGCCTTCTTAGTCCTTCGTGACGACGGCACGTTTGCCTTTGAGCTCGCGCGGGACCTGATGGATAACCCTGTCGCCGACGCGCTCTCGTTGGCGGCATGTCCATCGATCGTCGACAGAGCGGAGGCTCGGTTAGCTCTGGCACGGGCACTCAAACTCCCTGATGACTCCCCGGTCACCAGTATCATTGGCGGGTACCGTGCGCGCGGCGACGACGATATTGCGGAGCTTTTGACGAGCGCTCGCGAGTATCTAGAGACCGGACATGAGCTTGCCGGGCAAAAGTACGGCGCGGATATCGACGACATACTGGACCTGCTGTGACTGATGCCGCCCTCAGCCTTCGACTCTTGACGCTCCACGATCGGTACCGAAGCGATCGGGAGGACGTCGTCGGGACGTTCTTCGTCCCCGCCTTTCGCGTGGCAGAGAGTTACAGCCGCGCCGTCGGCTACTTCACCTCGACGAGCTTGGCCCTCTACGCCCGAGGGCTCGAAACCTTTGCCGAGCGCGGAGGATCCATGCGCCTCATCGCCTCACCCCATCTCAACGAAGACGACGTCATCGACATCGAGCGCGGCTATGACCTGCGCGCGGTCTTGGAGCGCGCTACTATTCGCGAGCTCGACCGTGAGCAATCCGAGACTGTGCTAGATGGCCTCGGCCTGCTCGGACGGCTCATCGCAGAGGGCCGACTAGATATCAAGTTGGCGTTTGTACAGAAGGAAGGTCGCGTCGGGATCTACCACGAGAAGATCGGCATCTTTCGTGACGGTGTTGGCGATCTGGTCGCCTTCACCGGCAGTAGCAACGAAACGTTCGGTGGGCTGATGGCCAACTTCGAGTCGGTCGAGGTGTACCGCGGCTGGGTGGCTGGCGACGGCGCCCGGGCCCTCCGGCTGGAGGCTGACTTCCAGACGCTGTGGACTAACCAGACACCGAATCTGTCGGTCGAGCGCTTCCCTGACGTTGCACGCGATCGGCTGGTCAAACTCGGCCAAGACCGGACTCCGCGGGCGCTGCCGGGTACGGACGATGCGCTTACGCCGATGCCGACCGAGGTCTACGAGCCGACTCGCCTGCAGATTCCAGGTTGGCTGACCGTCCGGGACTACCAGCGGGAAGCGGTGACTGCCTGGCTCCGTCATCAGGGCCGTGGCGTCTTGAAGATGGCGACCGGCACCGGCAAGACGAAGACCGCCATGATCGCTGCGACACAGCTCGGCAGCGTCCTTCGCCAGCGCGAGCAGCCGCTCGTTCTCCTGATCGTGGCGCCGCTGACCCACCTCGTCGACCAGTGGATCACCGAGGTCGAGGGCTTCGGCGTGAGGCCGATCGCAGTGTACGAGAATAGCCAGAAGTGGCTGCCTCTTGTCGAGGAACAGCTGGCCGCAGCGCGCCTGGGCCAGCGTCCAGTGGTCGCGATGGTCGCGACGAACTCGTCTTTCTCCGGCGAGAAGTTCCAGTCGGTCCTTTCGCGCATCACCATGCCGCTGCTCATCATTGGGGACGAAGCGCACAACCTCGGGTCGTCGACATTCCAGTCTGCACTCCCTCGGAATGCGACCTACCGCCTCGCGCTCTCGGCGACCCCTGAGCGCTGGTTCGACGACGAGGGCACGGACTCGCTCATCGACTATTTCGGCCCGATCATCTTCGAGCTGGGACTGGGTATGGCCATCGAAATGGGCGCCCTGACTAGGTACAAGTACCTGCCGCGACTGGTGGAACTCAACAGCGCGGAGACAGCCCTCTACATTGAACTGTCAGCCCAGATCGCAGCCCGGATCGCATCCGGTGACAGCCTCAAGGACGCTGACCCCAGCTCCCCGCTCGGTTTCCTTTTGCGGCAGCGCGCAGGTGTCCTTGGGCACGCTGAGGGCAAGCTGGCTGCGCTGCGTTCCGACCTCGGGGAACGCGGAGACGACTGGTTCCAGCTCATCTACTGCGCGGAGGGTCGGCGACCCGCAGAGGCAGGGGAGGAACCGGGTCCTAAACAGGTCGAAGAAGTCATGAATATGGTCGGCAACCAACTCCACCTTTCAGCTCACTCCTACATCTCGGAGACACCCCGGTCCGACCGCAAGGTCCTGCTCCGCCGCTTCAGCACCGGTGACGATCTGAGGGCGCTGGTTGCGATGCGCTGCCTCGACGAGGGCGTAGACATACCTGACGCCAGGACCGGCTATCTGCTCGCAAGCAGCAGCAACCCGCGCCAGTTCATCCAGCGCCGCGGTCGCCTTCTCCGACTCGCGCCGGGTAAGGAGCGTGCCGTCATCCTCGACTACCTGGCCGTCCCGCCAGCGGGCACGAGCATCAACTTCAACGTCGAGCGAGCCTTGCTTGTCCGCGAGCTCGAGCGGGCCAACGAGTTCGGCAAGCTTTCCGAGAACTATGAGACAACACTTGAAGTGCTGCGACCGCTCAAGGAGCGTTACCAGCTCATGGACATGTAGGAGGGTCGAGATGACGCAGAGAAAGACAAGGGAGGGTCCGCGTGAGCCAGAGCCGCACTGAGAAGCAGGTTCTCGAAGAGCTGAGCGACGAGCAGCGCGCGCTGCTTAAGCGCGTGCTCGAGATCGAGCGGGCCAAGCTGCACATCGCCGCGTACGACGCGACCGATGACTTGGTGGCTGCGGTGAAGGAGATTATCCCGTGAAGCTCCAGTCGATCACGCTGACCAACTTCCGCCAGTTCAAGGGGACTCAGACCGTCGACCTGACCTCAGACGCGATCAAACCGGTCACGCTCTTGTTCGGCGCGAACGGCTCTGGCAAGACGACGTTGCTCAACGCCTTCACATGGGGTCTCTACGGCAACATGTCCGAGGACGTCGAGCATCAGGACCGCATGGTGACTGACAGCGCTTGGCGAGCCCTCCCGATTGGCGAGTCGATCGATGTCGCCATCGAGATCAAGTTCGACCACGAGGGCCAGGACTACCGCTTGCTACGCAGTGCCACTCTGCGCAAGGAGTCCGATGAGCAGGGTCCGTTCTCACCGCGTTTACAGCTCTGGATGACACGGCGGGACGGCTCGTCAGAGGTCAGCGATGCACCTCAGGAGACCATCTTGAGCATCCTTCCGGTGGGCGTTAGTCGCTTCTTCTTCTTCAACGGTGAGCGAATCGAGAACCTGGTGAAGAAAGGTGCGTATGCCGAGGTCCAGAAGGACATCAAGGTGCTGCTCGACCTGGAACAGGTCGAGCGCGCGATCGTCCACCTGCCAAGGGTGAACCGTCGCCTCACCGACGACCTCAAGAAGCACGGTGGCGAGACCGCCAGCGCCATTCAGGACGCCATCGACACGCTGACCGACCTGCAGGCCAAGGCCAAGGATGACCTCAAGGTTGTCGAGGCGGACCTGGCGACTCTGGACGAGGAGCGCAACCGCACCGAGGGTCTCCTCCGCCAGCATGCCGAGGCTGCCCCCATTCAGGCTGAGCGGGACGCCGTCACCAAGGACCTCGAGGTAGCTCGTGCTGCGCGGGACGCGGCGCTCAACGAGCGCGCTACGCTCGTGGCCACCCGAGGATTCCAGGCATTTACTGACACGCTCGGCAAAGCCACCGAGGCGATGGCGCAGAGCCTCTACCAGAAGGGCGCACTGCCGGCTCCGCTCAAGCGAGAGTTCGTCGACAAGCTGCTCGACGACGGCGCGTGCATCTGCGGAACGCCGTTGACGGAGCACAGCGAAACCTGGGAGCACGTCAAGGAGTGGCGCCAGCGCGCCGGGCTGCAGGCGGTAGAAACTGCGTGGCAGCAGGTCAGCGGGCAGATCGCACCGTTGGCTGATGCCCGCAAGAACCTGCGCGAGTCGCTCGCGAGTCTGATGAACCGCATCGGTACGGAACGCGAGCGGGTCGCTCGGCTGGAAGCACGTAAGTCGGAACTCGATGGCAAGCTCAAGGACAACCCCCTCGAGGGTGTGCAGAATCTTGAGACGAAGCGCATGGATCTGGAAGGCCGTATCGCCCTCAAGAACCAACGCAAGGGTGCCATCGAGACGGATCTGGTGACCCTTGCCAAGGAAATCGAGCAAAAGACTAAGGAACGTTCCCGCGCCCAGGTCACCGACGAACTCGCCAACAAGGCCAGATCACGGTCCGACCTCGTCACCTCGGTCAAGGGCGCGCTCGAGGAGATCCTGGCAATCCGTGAAGAGGACATGCGCCTCCGGTTGGACGCTGAGCTGAAGGCAGTCTTCAAGAGCATCACCCATCAGGCCCACATACCGACGCTGAGCGAGGGCTTCGAGCTGACCCTGCACAAGAACGTGAACGGTGTGGAGCTGCCGGTTCCGAAGTCGACGGGCGAGAACCAGATCCTGAGCCTCAGCTTCGTAGCGGCCGTCTCGAAGCTCGCCCGGGAGATTCGCAAGGAGCGCCGAGCCGAAGGATCTGGGGCCCAGGACGCCGGGACCTTCCCTATCGTTATGGACGCGGCGTTCGGCTCACTTGATCAGGACTACCAAGAGGCCGTTTCCCGGGCGCTCGCCAAGATGGCACCACAATTGGTGGTACTCGTCAGCAAGAGCCAGGGTCTGGGTCGCGTCGTTACAGAACTGCTGCCATACGTCAGCCACCTCGGGGTCATCGAGACTCACACGACCGCGGCTGGCCAGGTGGCCGACGATATCGAACTCGAAGGCTTCTCCTACCCGTACATCCGCTCGTCAGAGTCCGACCACTCCGAACTGAAGGTGATCAAGTGAGCGCCGTACCTGGTGAGGTCCGTGCCCGCCGTCCTCAGCAGCACGAGGTACTGATGCAGGAGCTTCAGAGTGAGGGAAAGTTTCCGACCTACCGCGACATCTTGCTATTCGCGGCGGCGGTGGGCTTCCGCCAGCAGCGGCGCGTCCCCTTCACTGCCGCCTCGGGTGATCCGATCCGGAGCGATGTCCTAATGGCCCCTGGTTTCAGCGACACCTTGATCAACATGATCGCCGCCAACGTCGTTACCGACGACCCGGAGATCATGGATGACACGCGCATGGACGAGCGCTTCAAGATTTTCGAGGAGTACGCCAACGGTGGCCTAGAGTACATCCAGGAGCAGGTTAACGTCCGCCACCAGCCAGCCGCCCTGGTGGTCGTCGATCTCGTTACCGAGGCTTTCGCTGACGACAGTGGTGCCAAGCCGGTCTCGGTCGATGAACTACTCGGCGGCGTCACCTGGGGGTGAAGAGTCGCTATCAGTTCCGGATTAGGCGATGACCTCGCAGGGTGACGCCGCGGCATTCAGGGTTACCGACGCCTTTCATCTCCGCACGCGTCACGCCGGTCGGGCATCGGCTCCTGTGGCGTCGCCTGTCGCAGGGCGCCTTGGAATCGGAACGGCACCTCGCCCTGGAAGTTGGCGAGGTGCCGTTCGACGGGACGTTCGGTTCACTCCTTGCGCTTGGCAAGTTCTTTCATGTACGCCTGCGTGTGCTGGCCCCAGTAGCTGCGCAGGTCGTCGAAGATCTCTGGATCACGATGCAGGTTCTCGGCCTTGGCGTACGCGAGGAAGAGCAGGTCCAGCGACGTCCAGGCGCGACAAATCAGTTCGTGCAGGTCCTCCGCCTTCTGCTCTTCGGGCAGTTTCTGCGCCACGTCCCGAAGCGCGTCGTAGACGTCTCGGATGAACGGGTGTCGGTGATTGATTCTAACGACGGCCTTGCCGTTGAAGTGGTCGATCTCCATCAGCTCCTTCCCGGGCCAGGCGCCGTCAACGATCGTCATCGGGTGCTCTTGGATCTGCTTTCGGATTGTGTCTGCGCCGTCAGGGTCTTCCGTCTCGTCGATGTCGAGGTCCTCCAGGAGCTGCTCGATCAGCTCCTCTTGGCGCTCTTCGGTCACGTCGAGTGCAGCCTGCCCGCGAGGCATAGTCTGTTCGGAACGCTCCACGGCGTCGAGCACGGCGGGGCTTCGTCCGTCGCCGCTCTTGCCGCGCTCGGCGACCTCAACCTCGTTCCAGTGGCGCCGGATCTGCGAGCGAGCCTGAGTGATTGGCCGCTCGAGCCAGTTTCGCAGCTGCTCCCTCAGCTTGTTCACGGGCTCTGCTCCACGCTTTACGTGGCGTACCTGGAAGTACTCGTCTAGGTCGGCCGGGAACGCGACTTCGATGCCGATGTAGCGGTCGACTTTGTCGACACCTGACGGCAGGATGCGGGGGACAATGTCGTAGTAAATCTCTCGGCCGTTACGAAGGATGCTGAGGCGGCCCTGGTTGTCCCGGTTGATCTGGAACTCACGGATGTCTTTGCCATCCACGTCCGTGGATCCACCGTCGCCGGACTTGTGCCGGAAAATCTCCGGTGCGATCGTCACCCTCACCTCGACTCGCTGTCCGTCGATAGTGAGTTCGTCCTGATCGATGACTCGACCCCTGAGCTGTTCCTCGGGACGACCTCGGTATCGGTTGAGAATCCGGGGGTTGTCGAGGAGGAAGAGCGGGTCGTGAAGGGAGGTAGGCCTTCCTTCCAGTTCGATCACCAGTCCGTTGTCGAGGAACTCTCGGTACACCCGGGCGATGAACTTCCGCATCTCCTGGATCTTCGATTCCAGCGAGGCCCCGTATGTACCGCCGCTCGACAGCCGATCGATGTCCTTCCACAGGACAAGAGTGCCGCTCTGGAACTCCTCTCCCTTGTTGGACATCAGCTCGGCGTACTCCGAGGGCCAGCCGTCGAGTTCCTCGGTTTCGATGACGGTCTGCGAACCGTTCTTGATCAGTTCGAGGTCTAGGAAGACGCGGTAGTACTGGTCGCTGCCAACCGCTTTGGTGATGACCTCGATGCGGGTGCCGACGCTGAGTCCCGCGAGCTTCAGGCCGACACCGAAGCGGCCGAGGCCCTTGCGCTGGCCGTACCTCGAGGAGTACCCCATCTTGAGGACCTGCGTGAGCACCGTGTGGTCGATACCTCTGCCGTTGTCGGCGAAGGCGATCGCGTTGATGTGTTTCTTGTCCTTGGAGTAGACCGGGTGGATGCGCACGATCGTGGCGTTGGCCTCGATCGAGTTGTCGATCGGCTCGCCGATGGCGGCCATCAGGTCAAAGCCTGAATCACGCATGCTCTCCAGTGCCTTGTCGACTTCGATGATCGGCGAGGTCGTCGGTCCGATGCCGATGCCGAGCATCGGTGCCGGCGTCTGGAAGGTCGGGATCTTGCTCATTTTGTCGTTCCTTTCAGTCTGCCTGAGGTGTCTGTGCATCTCGGGCGTTGGGTGCAGTGGCTCACTGATCACTGCATGAGGCTCAAGCGAGCCTCACGGATCTGGGTGAAGGTGACTTCGCAGAAGCCGCACGGGGCGTCGGATGCGGTGAGCCGTCGCGGATGGTCGATGTTCGTAGTGCTGTCCCCCAAGGCATGGAAGAGGCTGCACTCCATGGCGTAGGCATTCTCTGGCGAGTGAGCCACCTCGTAGGTGAAGAAGATTTCGGGCCACGCGGTGGCGTGCTCCAGGAGGCGGCGTCGCAGACTGGTGTCGCTGCGTCCGACGTACAAAGGAGACGTCAGCGACCACAGAACGTACACGCCCACGATCCCGGGAGGGATGAGTGCGCGGATCACCCACGGCTGGAGGGCGTAACGGCGGTTCAAGCCGACCGCACTTCCGCGACGTAGGCGTCCCGTCCACGCCGTCGGCAACGCGAGAGCCGCTGAGTCATGCTCGCTGAAGCGACGCCAACGACTGATGCGAGCGAGGCTGCATCCTCGCCGGCAGCCAGCGCCCGAAGGAATGTCCGGTCCCGCGGGTTTAGCGCCTTCGTGGTCGCGAGCCACTGGTCGAACTCGACCTGATCGTAGCCAGGCTCAGCGACGGCAAGAGCCTGCGCTGCGCGCTCGTCGTAGTCGGCCTCGTCGTCAGCCTCGGCACCGAGTTGGATCGTGTTGCCGCCCAGAATGGCACGGCGCCTCAGCAGGGTCTCGGCGGCATGACCACGGCTGGTGTAGACCTGCGACTCGGCGGAGGTGGTGGACTCGGGACGACGCAGAATCTCGTCAAGCGCCCGCTCGACTCGGTCAATCTCGAAGACATCTGTGGCCCGCAGGGCCTGCTGCTGGAGGGTGCACACAGCAGCCAGAACAGGCTGGCTTAGCAAGTTGGGATCCTTCACGGTCTGGAGGCAACCCCCGTTCGGTGGGTCACGTCCGTGGATGGATATGAAGTTGTGTAAGGCCACCGTACCTTGGCAGCCCCAGTTGGACGGGCTGATCGTCGGCGCCAGTGGCACCGGGATCGATATCCTCTCCACAGTTGTAGATCGGGTGAGCGTCGTCGATGTTGCACCGAGGGTCCAGACTTCTCGGTCTATCTCCGGCCATTCGTGGCAGTCCAGCCGGTGTCGTAGAACCTGCGTGTACAAGAACTCGACTGCTCACACGTGGCAGCGTGGTCGCTTGTCGCGGCGAGACGTCAGTGATGCTGCGGCCGCTGTCCGCGCCACTGTCCTCAAGCCCGAACCAAGCGGTGCCCTTGAAAGCGCACGCCCGCACCTTCGAGGGTGGCCTGCCACCCTCTCAGGGTTCCGATTCGCTCCGGATGCTCGTAGAGCCCAGCCTTCATCTCCGACCTAGTGAGCCGCTCGTACAGTGAGCGACGTGGGTCATCCGGCCCCAGGAACTCTTCCTTGCGATGAAGAAGTGGTGGGCTCTCTGACCGGCTGTAGTCGCGCCAATCAACACTGAGTTTTCGAAGGTTCACTGTGATGGCCGACTGGAGGGTCGGATGCGGATCCTGGTCAAATTGCGGATAGACGAGGTAGGAGACCTGCGGCTCCGTGACCGATAGCTTGACCATGGTCGCATGCTCGACCGTTCCAACGAGGACTCGTGCGCATCCCTCATAGACCTGGAGAAGAGGCGAGAGCTCGCCAAGCGCGGATCGATGCACGTAAAGGGCACTCGGGGTTTGTTTCCCGATCCGCGAGCCCCGTGCATTGACGTACAGCATCGGCTGATCTCCGCACGCGAGCAGCAGCCGATCTGCCTGGACGCATGCCTCCTGGTAGTTACCAAAGAGCGCGCGGAGGTCCTTCGCAACAGGCTTGTCTAGCTGTGAGAATCGCGGGCGCCGGCCGAAGCGAGAGAGCGCAACGTACGTCAGCAGTTCAGCACGTCGTTGGATTGTCACCTGATCCCAGTAGGCGTCGTCGGTGACTTGCCGGACCAGCCGCTGCGCGCGGCCTAGGCTCCCGAGCGCCTCGCGAATGGCTTCCGACTGCTCGAGTGGAAGCTCTCCCGGCGAGGGTGCCCTGGCGTGGTTCCGCATGAAGTCGAACAGCGGCTGCAGGATCTCCTTGTTCGCTTCGTAGTGTTCCTGAGGATCGATGCGCACACGCGGGCGATACGTGTAGACCCTGGATGCAACGAACCTCTGAGCTGCGGCCTCATCTCGAAAGAGGTAGAAGATCCCGGGCGCCGCTGCATGCGGCTTGATTCCGAGCGTCTCCTCAATCCAGCCGGAGAGTTCGTTCTGATCGTAGAACTTCTGGAAGGTCCCGGTCCGTGTTACGAGACCGTCCCCCATTGGACGGCCAACCAGGTCGCGCGCATCCCAGTTCATCCGTGCAGAGACGATGAGGAGGTCCTCCGCAAGTGCCCAGGCAGCGCGCAACACATCGGCACGCTCGTTGGGCCGCTCGATCACGTTGAGCACGTAGCCAAGGTTGACCACTTTCGCAGGGGTTCTGTGTGCATTTGGCCGGTGCGTAGGATCCCAACCGCCTACCTCGTAGCCGCTACTGCGTAGGTGACGGATGTCATCGCCCTTACCGCAGCCGTAGTCGAAGACTGAGCATGTCGGGTCCAGGAGCCCGTCGGACAGTGCAGTTGCCATGGGACGTGACAGTGCCGTGCGTGACAGCGCAGTCTTGTGTCTGGCAACCGTCTGCTGGCTCATGCCGCTGGCGACTCACTCAGCCCGATCGTCGCTAGCCCGGCGACATCGGACAACCGCTGGTCCCCAACGAGGTAACCAATGCCTCGGTGCAGGTGAAGACGGAACTGCAGAGCCAGGGTCTCCTCATCGAGCGGAAGGCGGTCGTTGTGGCAACGAAGCCTCACGAGACCCCACAGCACGTCCCCAAGGTCTCCGCTGAAGGTTCGCCAGTTCATCTCCACGTTACTGTCAAGAACCAACTTGATGGTTGGCGGAGGGGTCGGCTCGGCGAGCGAGCGGCACAGTGCCCAGCGGCACAGGACGTTCCAGTGTTGGATACCTGTCCGTCGCTTGAGAGTGATCAGTTGGTCGCGGGCCGTTTGGCTAAGCCGGATGTGTTCGATTGTCATGTCACTCCCAGAAATAGCCGTCTTCGACGTGAGTCGCGTTTGTGGTCGGGTCGAACTCAAGGTGGTAGGTCCGACCGACCCGCGGCGCAATGCGGGCGTACGCGCCCTGGTCGATCTCTGTGTCGGTGGAGAGCAGAATCACTTGGTGGCTCGCTGCAGGGAAGTACCTGTCGAGAAGGTGCCCGCGATGTGAGCCATCGAGCCTGCCCAACGGTGTATCGATGACCACCGGCAGTGGCTGTCCAGCCGCACGTGCGAGGCCCCAAAGAAGTGCCACTGCAAGCAACTGGCGCTCGCCCGCGGAAAGGTCCTTCGCCGGGAGCTCATGGCCATCTGCGCCCGTCAGACGGATAGCATGGGTCTCGGGATCGATCTGGACATCCGTGATGAGCTTGTCCTTTCGGAGCAGCATTTCCAACGCCTCAAGGATGAGTTGGGAAATGCGCTCCAAGTGCCGCTTCGTGGCTGCCACACGCAAGCGCTGAAGGGTCTCCCGCACTCGATCGACGTGCTCAATCAAACGACGGTCGTCGTCCGCAGCGAGGTGATCCTGGGCCGACCTGTCAACCTTGGCTTCGTAGGCGTCGACGGCTCTCGCCACCTCGCTGCGAGCCTTTTGCAGCATCTCCGTGGCAACCGCGAAGTCGACCTCAGCCTTGTAGTGCACCGCGCGTGCCGCATCCCGCGCGTCGTGGAGCGCCGCCACGGCTTCAGCATCTGGAATCGCGGCGACGACGCGCTCTGCCTGCTCGAGTTCCCCTATCAGTGCTGAACGCTTGGCGAGTAGAGACTCAAGACGCCGTCTGGATTCGGGGAGCGCGCTTGAGAGCAGGAGATCAACTGACGCCAGGTCCTCTGGCCCGACAATCACCTCCGTGTCGGCGGAGATCTGACGGCTCTCACGGTCGTCTGCCAGAAACTTATCGACCGCTGCCAACGTGGTCTTTGCAGCCTTCGACTCTTGGAGCCGTTGCATAAGCAATGCGTCTCGCGCTGTGAAGGCCTCAACGAGAAGCGAGTCTCGCGTCGCGGTGACTTCTCGTTTCGCCTGCTCCGCAAGTTGGGCAAGCAACTGCGGGAGTTGCAGGAGGGGTGCGTACTCTGCCAACTGATGACGGAGCTCGTCCTCCACCGCCTTGCGTTCGCTCTTTAGCCGTGTGACGGCCGCTTCTGATTGTTCGCGGCGTTCGAGGAGCTCCCCTCCTGCGGCGCGGAAGGCCTCCGTGGCCTGGAAAATCTGCTTCTCGGACCGCTCAAGCTCATCTCGGCGTCCGCGTACGTTCGCGTCCGCTGCCTCCTCAGCACGACGTAGAGCGCTGACGATCTCCTTCTGCGCCTCGATCTCCCGGCGCGACTCTTCCGACACCTGGTCACCGCGATGCCGGCGACGCAGCACCGACAGGTCGGTACCTAGTCGTTCAACTAGATCGAGACCGAGGAGCGCATCTAGGGCCGAGCGCAGAACCTGCTGCGACCGGTCCATGTCTGCAAGGGCCTCGATCTGCTCGCCGTCGAAGAAGAAGAGCCCAGCGATGCCGCGAGGGAGGAAGGTTTCGACATGCTCTGCCCAGGTGTCGGTCAAAGACTGGTGATGGCGGCCGTCCAAGCTGACGTCCAGGATCTCGCGGAGAGCGGACCCGCCCGTGCTCTTCCAGATTCGACGTACCTGATAATGGCGTTCGTGACCCTCCTGGAATGCCGTGAAGGTCAGCTCCACAGAGGCGCCCTCGCTGGGCGGGACGCCGCGGTGAATCAGACTGCGCAGGTAGTTCTCATAGCTTCCTGTTCGGCGCCCAGATGCGTGGACCAATGAGCCGTACAGCGCCAACTGAATAGCCTCAAGAATTGTCGTCTTACCAGCGCCGTTAAGTCCACCGACCAGCACGATCGGACGCTCGTCTGACTGTGGAGTCAGATTGATCGGGTGCCGTCCGGCGAAGGTTCCAATGTTGTGGAGGACCAACTGGTTCAGGATCACTCCGCGCTCTCCTCACGGATCCAGCCATCCGCTACCAGGATCGGGTCATTCACCGGCGTTGCCGCAGCGCGCGGATTCTTTCGGCTTCGGGCACGATCAAGTGCGTCGTTCTCATCGTCGTAGAAGCCCTTGCGGAGAGCCTTGCCCAGCGAGTCGAAAAGTCCCGCGCGACGTACTTGTGCGCGGTGGCGCTGCTCAATGTCCAGAAGCTCTCGGACGAGCTCGAAGTGGAGCGCGTCTCCGGCGACCTCGCGGAGAGCGTCGATCATGTCGGCCCCAAGTGGCAGGTGCTCATCCAGGGGGCCTCCCGGGTACGGCTCGCCGAGTGCCTCCTCGTAGATGGCGGGCAACCTGTCCTCGAACTCGTGCTTGTCTACGACCCAGATGCGTCGGACCTCCTCAAGCTCGGCCGGCGTGATCAACTCAAGCGACTTCACGTAGTCCGGGCCATTCTGTCGGATCCACGCCTGTGCCTTGAGGAGGCTCGTGAGCCACTCGGCTCGGGCGTCCTGCGTGTAGGGACCTGGAATCGTCAACTCGACTTGCTCCTGCTTCCCGTCGGCCGTTCGCTCAGTCCGGGTGTAGAGCTGGACCGAGCCGTTCATCCGACGGAAGTCACGCTTCTCACGGCCCGCCGTGTTCAGCTGATCGCGCAACTCGAGGAGTGGGAGCATCCACTCCTTCTCCTCATCGTTGCTCACCATCGCAGCCATCGACTTGTCCTGGTCGACAAGCGTGCATGTCCAGCAACCGAATCGGCTATCACCGCAACTCGGGGTGGTGGTGTCGACGACTAGCGGGCACTCGGAGTCCTCCGACCCGCTCTGGTACATCGTGAGCAGCTCCTTGTTGGAGTGCCCCCATGGGTTCGCCGTCTGCATGAGGAAGGTCCAGACATCGTCGTTCGACCAGTCTTCGACGGGCGAGTAGACGAGCGCGTTGGGCAGCGTGCCGTTCGGGCTTAGCAGGTCGCGCACTCGGCGCGACTCCAGGGCGGCCATTCGAGCATGGCGTGCAGAACTCTCAGCCTTCCTGGTGCCGAGGACCAGGATGGCTTCGCCATGTGCTCGCACCATGTTGCGGATGAACGTGTTCGACGGCTTGATCTTGAGGCGCTCTGTGCACCAGCGGAACTTCGGCCCGGGCGCGGGGTAGCCGCGACCGATCAGGTTGACCCAGAACGTGTCGTTGACCGCAGGGGTCAGGCGATTCGGGGTGATGGGCAGCTCTTGCTCTTGTGCCGCCTTTCCCAACACGTCTAGGGAGTTCATCACCCACGCGGCAACGACGGGGTTTTCAACGAGCGTGTCAGTGCTGATCACGTGGATGGGCTTGGTGCGCTGTTCGGGCTCCAGCCCCTTAATGGCCAACCAAACAAGTTGGAGGGTGGCTGTGGAATCCTTTCCGCCGGAGTAGCCGACCACCCATGGAACGCCATCTGCCAGGTAGAGCTGCTGCGTCTGCTTGACGAGAGCATCTACGGTGGCTGCAAATCCGAGGTCGTCGAAGGCAGACCGTGGACGGATAGGCAGGCTAAGCGGCTTGCGAGCGGGCGTCTGCTCAAGGCCATCGAGCACGCCCTGGTCGCCACTGGTCGTGGTCATCGTTCTCCTCGTTTGAATGCGTCTTCGGCGCGCTGCTCGTCGGGCGGAAGCGGCAGGTCCAGCGTCTGGCGTATGAGCGCTGTCGTAAGCAGGACGTTCGATGTCCCCTTGCTGACCTTGCCGCCAACGGTCGCTCTTCCTTCCCACGTGGCCGAGTTCGAGCGATGCCAGTCAATTCCACGTAGGGGTTTGAGTCGCCTGGCGAGTGTGACTTTGGTTGTGTGCTCCCGGAACAGCGCGTTTCCGATCTTCCCGAGCGCATGGAGCACGATTCCGTGGCTGTGGATGAAGTCCCTACGGATCTCGCCGGCGCTAACCTCGCCGCGATTGACTTGGTGCCAAGCTGGGAACTGGTCAGCGATCAGGTCCCAGAACGTCACGGCCCTGTCGATCCGCTTGTCCGCGTCCGCTTCTTCGAAGTCCTCGAGTAGTGCCCGGTCAGCTGTGTAGAAGGCCGACAGCGTGAAGAGCTTTCGTGAGCGTGCGGAGAGGTTGTTGGTCTCCAATTCGGTCAGGTCTCGGTAGAACGGAGACCGCAAGATGGCCTGCTTCGCCACCAGTGACATCGGGTCTCGGTGGTCGTAGAGCACGCCGATCGACTTGGCGGGACGGACCGCATGGCGGTTCAGGTCAGCGAACATCTGCTGACACAGAGCGAGACCGGGGTCGACGAACATGACGATGGCGATCGTCTCGTCGCCGAGGTCTGGGTTCTCCTCCAACGCTCGGGCAATCGCCGCGCGCCGGTGCTGTCCGTCGTTGATGACGAACCTGGCATCCATCGGGATGGTCAGTGTGCCGATCTTGTCGGCCGGACCGCTGATGTCCTGATACGGGTTGAAGGTGACCTCGGCGTTCACCGAGGCCGTCAACGCCGAGAAGGTGTAACTGTCGGGGTTGTCGACGATGTAACGCGCCATCTCCGGAACTCGCGCCTTGTTCAAGGTGCGCTGCGCACGCATCTCGGGCGGCAACTCCTCCTCGTCATACAGGAAGAGCTTGGGGATGAGTCGCATCGGCCACATGGTGACGTAGTACTCCCGGCCCGCTTGAACCCCTCGGATCGCCGGGAACACATATTCAAACTCTCCGGGGCGCGCCCCCTTGGGTGGGCGGTCGTGACCCTGCGAGACTGTCGTCATCGTCACCACTCCTCATCCATACCCTAGTCCGGAACAGATTCCGTACATTTCCGTGGCGCGTTCCGTACCTCCTCGGTACGGAGGGCTAAGGTTACGAACATGAATCTAGCGGGTGGCACCGACATGTTGAACAGCGGGGCGGGTATCGAAGGAGATCGCCCGGTCTACCTTGACCACGCAGCGACGGCACCGGTCGATCCTCGTGTGGCGGACGAGGTTCTCAAATTCATGGCCTACGAGTTCGGCAACGCGGGCAGCCGCACCCACTCATACGGTCAGATCGCCAAGCAGCGCGTCAACCGAGCCCGCGAGGAGGTCGCCGCGCTCGTCGCAGCTCGAGCCGACGAGGTGATCTTCACCAGCGGAGCCACAGAGTCCGACAACCTCGCGATCCTGGGCCTCGCCAAGCATGGCGAAGAGACCGGCAAGCGGCACATCATCTCGACGATGATCGAGCACAAAGCGGTCCTTGAACCCCTCGACATACTGCGCGAGCGCGGGTTCGAGGTGGATCTCCTCGCTCCAACCGAGGGAGGCTGGATCGATCCTGCCGACATCGCCGCCACCCTTCGGCCAGATACACTGCTGGTCTCGGTCATGGCGGTGAATAACGAGACAGGTGTGATCCAGCCAGTCGACGAGATCGCGGACCTCCTGTCCGCCCACGAGGCGTACTTCCACGTCGACGCTGCCCAGTCCTACGGCAAGGTCATCGAACCGCTCCAGAACCAGAGAATCGACCTCATCTCGGCGTCCGGTCACAAGATCTCGGCACCGAAAGGGGTCGGCGCCCTCATCACCCGCCGTCGCGGATACAAGCGGCCACCTCTGACACCGCTTATGTTCGGTGGCGGCCAGGAGCGTGGGCTTCGGCCGGGCACCCTTCCCGTCGCTCTGATCGCGGGCCTGGGCCTCGCTGCACGGTTCGCGATGGACGAGGCAAAGGAGCGGCACGAGGCGAACCTCGCGGTCCGCGACCAGATCCTCGCGGCCATCGATGAAATCGGAGCCCTGACCAATGGCGATGTAGAGCGCACGGTTGCAAGCACGCTCAACTTCTCGGTTCCTGGCGTCGACTCCGAGGCGGCGATCGTGGCACTCAAGGACGTCGCTGCGGTCTCAAATGGTTCCGCTTGCACCTCTCAGAGTTACGAGCCCAGCCATGTCCTCACAGCTGCTGGATTATCGAAGGAACGAGTCGACGGAGCACTCAGACTGTCTTGGGGACACGCCACGACCGCCGTGCCGATCGACGTGATTGTCGACCGACTGCGCGCCCTGCAGAAGCAGTAGCCCGCCAAAGGAGGCTCTTCATGGCCAAGCGAGAGATCATCACTTACGTGTCCGACGTCAGCGGCGAGACCGTCGAGGAGGTCGAGCCCACGGTCACCTTTGGCATCGACGGCACCACATACCAAGTCGATCTGACTGCCAGCGAACAGGCGGAACTGCGGGAAATCTTCGCGCCGTACATCGGCGCCGGACGCCGAAACAAGGACGGCGTGAACACCGCCGCCTTAGGCACTGCAACATCCAAGATGATCCGAGCGTGGGCCACAGAGAACGGGTACGACATGCCGGCCCGCGGCAGGGTGCCCCTGCTCGCTCAGGAGGCGTTCCACGAGGCGCAGCGTGGAGGCCAGGTCCGATCCATCGAGAAGCTACTCCAGCCAGCGAACAGGTAATTCTCCGTCCCGATCGAGCCTCGATGCGCGGTTATCCACAGGCATTCGGACCTCGGAGTTCGGCCGCCGTCCACTGGCGGAATGAACCGAATCTCTTACCTCACGCCGAGCGAGGTCGCGTGTCTGTCGCGCTCTCAGCGAGCCGAACGCGTTGCCGAACTCGTTCAGCAGGCGAACCGAATCCTGTCCAACGCCATCTCGCAGCATGTGCTTGTGGACGGCCGAGCTCTCGCTGCAACCGTCCTCCTGTTCTCAGGAGGCAACGACTCGACGGTGCTGGCCCATTTGATGCGCTCGAGAGCCACCCATGCCGCCCACGCAAACACGACAATCGGGATCGAAGCCACGCGCGAGTTCGTCCGGCAGAACTGTCGAGAGTGGGACCTTCCTCTCCTCGAGTTCATGGCTCCACGGGAGGTAGACAGGTACGAAGCACTGGTCCTCGATCAGGGAATCCCCGGCCTGGGGCACCACTTCAAGATGTACCAGCGACTCAAGGAGCGCGCACTCGAAGAGGTGCGCCGGCAGCTCGTAAGCGACCCTCGGTCCCAGCGGGTGGTCTTCTTGGCGGGACGCAGACGTTCGGAGTCAGCACGTCGCGTCGCAGTGCCCGCCGCCGAGCGGCGCGGTTCGACGGTCTGGGTGGCCCCTCTGGTGAACTGGACGAAGCTCGACCTGAACACCTATCGCCTGATGAACGATGACGTTCCTGTGAACCAAGTCACGGATCTCATCCACATGTCGGGCGAATGTCTCTGCGGGTCGTTCGCGTCGCCGGGCGAGCGCGAAGAACTGGAGAGCTGGTTCCCTGAGTTTGGCCAGGAGATCGCCCGACTGGAGCGGGCCATCGCTGACCGCACGGACATCCCCGCACATCGTCGCCGCTGGGGCTGGGGCGCGACCGTCCGCGAAGCCAAACTGCAAGAGACCCCAAGTGCAGTTGGACAACTGTGCACTTCGTGCGACGAAAGGTCCACCGCGGTCACAGACCCTTCTACTATGCCCGCGTGAGCCGAGCCCGAAGCAGCATGAGCGGGGCGAACAAGCCGAGTGCACCAAACTTGCACGCGTCTATGAAGCAGATCAGCGTCAGCAAGATGAGCCATTGAGGGGCACCTTGGTCGACGACGACAGTCAGCCGCCACGCGACGCACAGGTATGTAGGAACGGCGACGAGCGTTACGGGGATCGCCCACTTGATGTGCCGCCGCAGTCGGCGAACGAGTTGGTCACCCTCGGGCGGCGGCTCGAGGGGCGAGCGGAATGCTGGATCGTGTGATCCACATCGTGGTGGGTCACGAGGCGAGTCGGTCGTGGACCTGAACCGGATGCTCCACGCCACCACCAGACCTCGTCAGGCACCTGGGTTCATCGTGATCTCCAGCCGCGACGTGCGCCGCTCAGTTGACTGGCCGACTCTAGGTCAAATGCCGAGGACCACCCCAAGGAGCTTGGTGAAACTGTGCTCGGTCCGCGCATAGATATCCGCCAGATCCAGTCGGGAACCGTCGCGGTAGTGGACAGTCCCGGTCGTCACCTCGACAGCGAACTCGATGCCGGGCGCGTTCGCGTGCCAGAACCCGAACTCATCGCCAGCCTCCACGGACCTACGAATAGCAGGATAGCCAGGCAGCCACGAACCCGGACCGGCGCCGTACCCCGAACTGTCGATTGTGCTCATCGAGATCTCTGCGGTCTCCGCAAGCACTTGGAGACGAGCCACTGCCGTCAGAAGCCGATAGACCAGGATTTTCGGAGTGCTCGGCGGGATCTGAGCGACGGGTCCCAGCCGGACAACCTGCTCCAGGTGACCCACGAAGTCTCGCGGATCGGCCGCGAGGTAGGAGGTCCACTCCGTCGGCTCCCAGTTCGGATGGCCGGTGCCGCCCTCGATGGCATGCACGTGGATGCGCCCGCGACGGTTGAGATCGATGTGGAGACCGTTGCTCGAACGAATGGCAAGACAGTCGTACGTGCCACCCGCAGGGTGGTAGCGGATCACGGTGAGCTCCGGATGCCTGCGCACGAGGTCAGTGGCGAGCTTCCAGGATGCGGCCTCCACGATGGTCGCGTGCAACGGCAGATAGGGGTTCGCAGGCGTCACCAGAGATACCGGCTCTCGAAGCCGCTTGCGATCTCCGGAGGGTGCAGGACTCCAGGCTTGATCAGATCCTCGATCGTCATCACGGCGAACGTCCGGTCGTTGGCGAGCACATCCTGAAGGTACGACTCGCCAGCCTCGGCGAAGGACCGATTCCGGGCGGGGTGGGCCAGCACGTACTTGCCGGCATCCCATCGTGCGCCGTCCTGGTACTGCAGCATGGCGAGCAGGAGGATGTGGTCGCGCCAGATCTGCTGAAGGCTGGTTCCCAGCACGACCTTCTCCCAGCCAGGTTTGAAGACGCCGTCGTCGCGGGCGCGCTCGGTGATCTCCCGGTACCGAGGCATCTTGAGCCTGTGCTCAGGGATCGCCGGTCGCATGGCCGTGAGCGTGTCGGGTGCCGCTTCCCGCACGGCGTGCTCGTGGTATTTCGTCTCGATCCCGACCACGGTCTGTGGCCCGTCGTCGCTGCCGAAGAACAGTGCGACATCGAAGGCGGTGCCGTCGTTGGTGAAGGCGAGGCTTTGGCGTCGTGGAGAGTGCTCGAACTTGACATAGAGTCCGGCCTCTTCGACCCCGAACAGCTTCTTGCCGACGTTGGTCAGCCGTTCCCTGTCCTGATGCAACTCGCCGAAGAGGTTTAAGCACATCGGCATAGAGGAGAGCAGGTCGTATCGCAGCCGGTCCTCCTTGAACTGCTGGCCCGGCTCGGTTCGCTTGGTCTCGGGTGCCGAGCGGTGACGCACTGCGTTCCTGATGTCGGCGCTGTCGAGGAAGTTGCGGAAGTCCTCATCGCGCGGCCCATCGGGTCGGAGCTTCGCACCGTTCTTGACCGGCTCACCGTTGCGTCCAGGATGACTGCCAGCGGGATGACCCTGGCCTTCCCTCCAACGCGCCAGCCGAAGTCGCGCCTGCTGTTTGAACGCGGTGATGTCAGGTCGTCCCGGCACCCGATCAGTCTTGGGAAACCAGCAGTTCGCAGCACGCAGTTCGTCGTCATCCACCGAATCGACACCCGTCACCCCGTCATTCCTTCAGCAGCCGATCTCGGAGTGGCACACGTGGCTTGCGGGGCCACCAATCTTCGGTATGGACCCTGCCCAACCAGCCACGGCGACCAAGAACGGAACTGTCGGCGAATGCAGCGGCAGGGAGGCATGTGGTTCACCAGGCTGGGTGGTTTATCTGGCGTCAGATTGGTCTAGACGGGCCTCGATGCCTTCGCTTCCCGGCGGTCGCTCAGCCTGCCAGATGTCATCGAAGATCTCCTCAACCAGAGGCCACAGATGCAAGAAGCCATCCTCGACCGACCCGATGGAGGATGCCAATTCTCCCGACACCACGAACTGATGGGGAATCACTCGTCCGGAGGCATCCTTCCGATCCTGCGGATCCCGTAGACGCACAGCAACCTTCCCGGAGACGCGTGCCCAGGCTTGCGGCTCGTCGGATACCTCTGCGAAGGCGCGTTCGTACTCACTGAGCGGATCCGCCAGCCCGCCGCGGAGCAAGAACCGAAAGCCCCAGGATCGTCCTCGCGTGGCCCAGATGATCGACTGGGACGGCCGTGCTGCGTCGTTCATTGCTTGCTCCGGAACGGCAGTCCATCAGCGACTCCCTGCTCCAGGTCCAACTTGAACTGTGTCAACGTCGCGGTCAGATAGTCCTTGTTCTCGAGGGCCTCGTCGTGGATCTCCTTGAGCTTCTCCCCAGCCAGTCCCACAGCCTTGGTCAGCAGCGGCCGCGCCGCCACAGCAACAAGAGGGCCCACCTTGGGCAGTTTCGCGATCAGCTTCTCGACTGACTCCATGTGCTTGCTGACCAGGACAACCGCCAGTGCTTCTGCTCCGTCGGCGAGCTTATCCAGCACCCTCATCGGGATGTCGAACTTCTCAGCCCACTCGACCCGACGCTGGAGGGGCAGCAGACATGCAACAGGCAAGATGAGGTCAAGCCCCTTGCGCTCTGTCACGTCGATCTCGACCGGACCCGCTGCGGAGAGTTTGAACTTCGCCGAGGACAGCAGCATGAAATCCTCGGCGACACCATAGAGCCGGTTCACCTCGATGAACTCGTGACAAGGCTCGACAATGCCTGGACCGCCTACCAGGCGGCTCGCTTCGGATATGTCACCGCTCAACTGGCCGCGCTCATCCCAGATGCGAAGAACGCAGTCGCGGCCTACGACGGGGACGAGAGTCGCCTGGCATCCGGTCGGCTCGCCCTCGCCTACCACCTGTCCGCGACGCTGCTCACCAAGCTCGGCGAGACCGACCTTGCCTGGACTGCCTCGAACCGGGGCATGGAAGCCGCACAGACCAGCGCGAACCCCGTCGTGATCGGCTCACTCCTGCGTTCGCTCTCCCATTCGCTCCAGTCCGCAGGCGAGTATGCCGAGGCCGTACGCCTCACACATGACGCCATCGATTACCTCGATCCTCAGATGGCTAAGGCCGGACGCACCTTGACATCGGTCTACGGCATGGCCCTGCTCGCGGGATCGATGGCTGCCGCGCGCGCCGACGACCGCGCGACGGTCCGTGACTTCCTCGACGGAGCCGGCCGGGCTGCCACTCGCCTCGGCTCCGACCGCAACCTGATGTGGACCGCCTTCGGGCCAACCAACGTTGCCATCCACCGCGTGTCCACCTCGATGGAACTCGGCGACCTCCAGGTCGCACTCTCGCTAGGGCCGACTCTCGACACCAGCGCGGTGCCCACCGAGCGTCGCGTCCGGCACGCACTCGAGGTGTCCCGTGCGTACAGCAGCGCCAACCGTCGCGACGAGGCGATCGCCGCCATCCTCGAGGCTGAACGGGCCGCGCCCGAACAGGTCCGCTACCACTACCTCAGCCGACACCTCGTGCAGACATGGATCCGCACCCAGCGCGGCAAGCCCGCACTCACCTCGTCGAGCTTGCCCAACGCGTCGGTGTCGCCTGACGCCAGCGTCGGCTCAGACCGACTCGGCGACGAGGCGACTCGTGTACCCGGCTTCCACAAGCCGTTCGTACGCCGCCCTCGTCTGCTCGTCGACCTCCTGTGGAGTCGCGATTCCCTTCTCGGCGTACACCCACAACCGCTGGGTGTCACCGACCAGCATGTCGAGCACACGCTTCTCGCTGCCAATCGACTTGATATAGGTCTCGAGCTCCTGCGAGCGCGCCGAGCAGACGATGTCCAGCCCCGGCCACACCCTCTTCGCCGTCGCGTATGCGCGCCGCTGCTGATATGGCCGACTGCTCAGCGTCGCACTCGACACGTCGATGTCGTGCTCAGCAAGCAACTCTCGGCTCAACGCAATGTTCTGCCCCGTGCTCGTCGCCCGCGGCTCCACCAGAATCGCGCTACGCGGCACCCCCCAGTTCCTCGGCCCGCTCAGCGAACTGGACCGCTTCTCCGCGTGGGAAGTCCTTCACCGTCGTCGGCGCGTTGGCACCGGTGAACACGATCAGCGGGAACCGGCCTGCATGGAACAGTTCGGCGGTGTGCTCGGCCACTCCGATGTCGTGGCTGCCGAGAGCGATGGCGACCTCGGTCGAGCGAGGCTCGTCACGGATCTGGTGGAAGTCCCACAGGACCTGGGCATCGTCGAGAACGGTCGATGGCATCGGCTCAGTCTGCCACCTACTAGAGCCCGCATGGCACTCAGGCAGACCGTGCGACGCGCCTCGCAACCGCGTCGCACCAAGAGCACCATACCGTCCGACATTCGAGACAAGATCGGACAAGAATCCGATTTGGTGGCAAATCCGCGGCAGACAGCCAAAAGCAGAACTGGCTCTGACCTGTTTACGCAGGTCAGAGCCAGTTTGTTTCGGTCGGGCTGACAGGATTTGAACCTGCGGCCCCTTGACCCCCAGTCAAGTGCGCTACCAAGCTGCGCCACAGCCCGAAACTGCGAGTGGATGACTCCCCTCGAAGCGCTCCGAACATTACCGCACAGCGCCGCAAGCCCTCCAATCGGTACCCCTACGGCGGGTCGTCGGCGGAGGCGAGGGCGTCGGCGGCTTCGTCGATGATGGCGCGCATGGCCTCCTCGGCTCCGGCGGGATCGCCGTTGCGGACAGAGAGAGCCACCTTCTCGTGCAGCTCGATGGCGGTCGGGTTCGGCGTATCGGGCATCAGGTGGTGGTGCGTACGTCCGGCGAGGAGCTCGGCGACGAGATCGCCGAAGGCGGCGAGCATGTCGTTGCCGCAGGCGTTGAGCAGGACTCGGTGGAAGGTCGTGTCGGCTTCGAGGTAGGCCTCGAGGTCACCGGAAGCTGCGTGGACGACCATGTCGGCGACGGATCGGGCGAGGTCGCCGTGGTGCTGCGGCTCGGCGCGTTCGGCGGCGAGCCGGGCGGCGATCGGCTCGAACCCGCGGCGCAGCTCGGAGAGTGACAGCAGCTGCTCGCGCCGGCCGTCACCGTCGAGGCGCCAGCGGATGACGAGCGGGTCGAAGACGTTCCACTGCTGCCGCGGGAGGACGGTGATGCCCACACGTCGCCGGGTCGCGACCAGGCCCATCGCCTGGAGCACACGCACCGCCTCCCGCGCCACCGGGCGCGACACGTCGTACGTCGCCTGGATGCCCTCCAACGTCAGGACGGCTCCGGTCGGGAGCTCTGCCGAGACGATCTGGCGCCCGAGCGCGTCACGAACGCTCTGGTGCAGTCGGTGTACGGCCTCACCGCTCGAACTCGTCACAGCGGCATCGTCGCACAGCCCGAGCTCCCTGTAATCAGAATCCGTTATGACACGTCGCCTTGCCAAACGGATGCCTTTTAATGCACCCTGTGACGCGTGACACAGAACCCTCTCCTCGTCGTCATGGGAGTCTCCGGCTCCGGCAAGTCGACCGTCGGCGCTGCGATCGCCCAGCGCCTCCGGGTCCCCTTCGCCGACGCCGACGACTTCCACCCGCCGGAGAACATCGCCAAGATGGCCTCCGGCCGCGCGCTGAACGATCACGACCGGCAACCTTGGCTGGAGACGCTCGGTGGCTGGCTCGCAGAGCACGAGCAGACCGGCGCGGTGCTGAGCTGCTCGGCGCTCAAGCGCAGCTACCGCGATCTGCTCCACAGCCGCACCCGCGGGCTCCGGCTGCTCCACCTCAGCGGCACCCCGGAGGTGGTCGAGGCACGCCTCGCCGCCCGCGCGGGTCACTTCATGCCGCCATCGCTGCTGCGCTCGCAGTTCGCGACACTCGAGCCCCTCGCCCCCGACGAGCAGGGCACGACCATCGACATCGACCAGGACATCGATGCGATCGTCGAGCGCTACCTCACCACCGAGAACCTCACCCCCAACCTCTCCAAGGAGTCGGCATGATCCTCCTCGCCGCGCCAGAGCCGGTCGCACCGGTCGCCTCCGGCGGCGTACTCCTCGCCGCCGCGCTGGCCTCGATCGCGCTGATCGTCGTCCTCATCACCTACGTCAAGCTGCACCCGTTCCTCGCGCTCCTGCTCGGCGGCGTCGCGGTCGGCGTGCTGGCGGGGCGCAACGTGATGGACGTGATCACCTCCTTCGGGGAAGGCTTCGGCGCGACCGCGACCAGCGTCGGCCTGCTGATCGCGCTGGGCGCAATGTTCGCCAAGCTTCTCGCCGACTCCGGCGGTGCCGACCAGATCGTCGACACGATCGTGGGCAGGTCCTCGGTTCGTACGCTGCCGTGGGCGATGGCTCTCGTCGGCGCGATCATCGGCCTGCCGATGTTCTTCGAGATCGGCCTCGTGCTGCTGATGCCGGTGATCTATCTGGTCGCCCGTCGCGCGCAGGTCTCGCTGATCACCGTCGGCATCCCGACTCTCGCCGGCCTCTCGGCGATGCACGGCCTGGTGCCGCCGCACCCGGGCCCGCTGGCCGCGATCGGCGCGCTCGACGCCGACCTCGGCACGACGCTCGCGCTCGGCGTACTCGTCGCGATCCCGGTGATCGTGGTCAGCGGCCCGCTGTTCGGCCGGCTCGCGGGACGCTGGGTCGTCGTCGAGGCTCCGCACACCTACGACGCCACTCCGGTGGGCGGCCCGGGAGCCGCTACGGCCACCGACATCCGCCGCCCGTCCTTCGGCGTCACCCTGTTCAGCGTCCTGCTGCCGCTCGTGCTGATGCTCGCCAAGGCGATCGTCGACATCGTCATCAACGACCCCGAGAACCAGATCCAGCAGGTCTTCGACGTGATCGGCTCCCCGCTCGTCGCGCTGACCATCGCGGTCATCGTCGCCATGTTCACGCTCGGCCGCGGGTCCGGGATGGACCGCCGCCAGATCGCCAAGACCGTCGAGATGTCGCTGCCGCCGATCGCGGGCATCGTGCTCATCGTGGCCGCCGGTGGCGGGTTCAAGCAGTCCCTGATCGACACCGGAATCGGCACCCAGCTCGCCGACTGGGCGCAGGGCTCCGGCGTGTCGGCGATCGTGCTGGCCTGGGTGCTCGCGGTCCTCATCCGCCTCGCCACCGGTTCCGCGACCGTCGCCACGATCACCGCCTCGTCGCTGGTGGTCGACCTCGTCGCCAACATGCCCACCGCCGAGGTCTCGCTCGTCGTGCTCGCGGTCGGCGCCGGCTCGGTCTTCTTCTCGCACGTCAACGACGCCGGGTTCTGGCTGGTCAAGGAGTACTTCGGCCTCGACGTCGTCCAGACGATCAAGTCCTGGTCGCTGATGGAGACGGTACTCTCCGTGTCCGGTCTGGTGTTCGTGCTGGCGCTGAGCATGGTGATCTGACACCCGCACTCACGAAACTGTCGGTGCTGTCCGACAGAATCACTCCTGACACATGGATCACACCCACCACAGGAGCTCACCGTGTCGGACTTCCCCCTTGAATCCAACACAGCCCCATCCGAGACAGCACCATCCGAAATAGCACCAGCCGGCAAGCTCGACCCGATCTCGCGCAAGGGCACCCCTGCCCATCGCACGAAATCCAAGCGGGAGGGCGCCGGGCGGCGCCAGGGGATGCCGGTGCAGGCGATCAGCCTCTCCGTGCCGGCATCCCTGGCCGCGCAGTGGAAGACCTACAGCCAGGAGGTCCCGCGCTCGCTGGTCGACGTCATGCTCGACGCCGTCACCGCGACCCGCCCCCGGCTGCCGGTCCTCCTACGGGCCCACCAGGCAGCGCTGCGCGAGAAGACCAGGCCCGTCTCCGACGGCACCTTCATGCGCACCGTCCCACAGCCGAAACGGCTCGAGGACCCGTACGTCACGATGCCCCTGCGCCTGCTGGCGACGAACGTCGACGTGCTGGATGCCATGGTCCACGAGATGGCCGCGGAGTCCCGCTCACAGCTGGTCGTCGTGGCGCTGACGGCATGGCTGGCCGACCGGCGGGCCGAGGAGCAGGTCTATGCCGAGCAGCTCGAGCTCGAGGTGCCCGAGGACCCGTTCGACCGTCCCTGAGCGCGGCCGGGACGGGCGGAGGTCCGTCCCGGCCGCGCCGGTGAGATCAGAGCACCTTGGTGCCGTACATCTCCCCCAGCGGGTCGCCGAGGAGCTCGAGCCGCTCGCCGTCGGGTCCCTTGAAGTAGATCGACGTCTTCGACTCGACCATGTAGTCGACCCCCGCGTCGTCGAGCTTGGCGCGCAGGTAGTCCCACTTCTCCGAGGTCACCGAGATCGCGATGTGGTGCAGCCCGCCGAGCACCTCGGCGTACGGGCCCAGATCGAGCCCGGGAAGCGTGAAGAAGGCCAGCAGGTTGCCCGCCCCGACGTCGAAGAAGAAGTGGTCGGAGCCGGCGTAGTCGCGGTTCTCGAAGATCTCGGTCAGCGGGAACTCCAGGAGCCCCTGGTAGAAGTCGATCGATCTGCGTACGTCCGAGGAGAGCAGCGCGGCGTGGTGGATGCCGCGGGCCGTGCTGGCCGGGCGGGCGCCCTCCTCGCGGAGGTACTCCTTCTTGATCCGCTCACGGTCCTTCGTGATGAAGTCCATGTCGATGCTCATCGTGCTCTCCTCATGCCATGACTCTTCAGATCCTGTAGAAGCTCGACAGGAACTCTGCGGCGACCGTTGTGTCGCCGTTGACGGTGCCGGCGTTGATCCGGCCGTAGGCGGTCAGCACGAAGCTGGCCGGGTCGAAGTCGATGACGGTCTCCACGCCCTCGAGCGAGCCGGGCTCCTGCTGGAGGCCCTCGGCGCCGAGCGTCATCCTGATGCCTCCGGCGTGGGCGCCGGAGGTGATGTTGATGCCGACCTCGATCGGCTTCTCCGCGGGCGTACGCGCGACGGTGTTGGCCCACAGGATGTTGCACAGCGGGATCAGCATGTCGGCGGAGTCGGCGGCCAGCGCGTGCGGCCTGCCGAGTCCCTCGCGGATGTCCCAGCTGTGGAGCGTGTAGTCGACCAGCGCGAAGACCGGGTAGAACGCCGCCGGGAGCGGGCCCATGTACTTGTGCGGGACCTGGAGGCCCATCCACTCCTCGGCACTGAGACCCTCGAAGATCTCCAGCTCCCGGGCCAGCGCCGTCCGCAGCCGCTCGATCAGCTCGGCACGCGGAACTGCCTCGAGCTGGCGGGCACCCGCGTCGACGTGGACGGCCATGTCGGTGAGCGGCACCGGGGCGGGCCCCTCGCCCTTGCCTGCGGCGGCGTCGAAGCCGACGAAGTAGGTCTCGGTGGTGTCGACCAGGTGGCCGACGACGTTCGCGGCGGTCCACTCCCCCGCGGCGGTCGGGCCGCCCCAGGCCTCGTCGGTGGCGACGAGTGCGAACATGCCTTCCGCCTCGCGGCGGACGAGGTCCAGCAAGGTCTCCTTGCTGGATGCATCCATGAAGTTCCACGTGCTCATCAGTGGGATCCTCTCTGGCCGCGGCTCTGCGACCAGTCTAGTTTCTGCGTCAACAGTTGTCCTTCGCGGGCGGTGGTGCTGAGCGCACCGAATCCGACTCGGTAAGGTGTACCTCATGGATGAGGTCAAGTGGCTCAGTAACGACGAGCAGGTCGCGTGGCGTGCCTGGCTCGCCGTCAACGCACAGCTCACCTCGCGGATGAACCGCGACCTCCAGGCCAAGAACGGCCTCTCCCTCGCCGACTACGACGTCCTGGTCAACCTGACCGACGTCCCGGACCGCTCGCTGCGGATGTACGAGCTCGGCGACAAGCTGCAGTGGGAGAAGAGCCGGCTCTCACGCCAGGTGATGCGGATGGCCGCGCGCGGCCTCGTCGAGCGCCGCGAGTGCCTCGATGACCGGCGTGGTGCCTTCGTCGACCTCACCCCGGCCGGGCTCGAGGCCATCCGGGCCGCCGCTCCCGAGCACGTGACGCTGATCCGTCAGGTCATGTTCGACGCCTTCACCCCCGAGGAGGTCGCCACCCTGACCAAGCTCTACGACGGCGTGCTGGAGCGCCTCGAGGTCAAGCCCGTCGCGGCCGACGGCTCCGCCGCCTAGCCCGACCCCAGGACGTACGTCAGGCCCGCAGGTCACCAACGGTGCCCA
>NZ_JBHWLY010000066.1:0-34762 GCF_042730435.1 Nocardioides sp. NPDC059952
GAGTCGGCTCGTTATGACGAGCCGACTCGGCGAGGGTTTTGGTCAGGACGAGCCGACTCGGCGGGCTTCGGCTTGGCCGTGGTGCGTGGGGGCGGTCTTGCGCCGGCCACGTCGGCCCGCTGCGATTGAGCTCGGAGCGACCGAGAATGTCGGTGGGCCGGATTACTGTTCCTGTGCGTGAAGGAGCCGCCCGAGATCTGGAACGCGTATCCCGTGGACAGCGGGGGCTAGCATGGTTGATATGAACATCGAGGACTTCGCCTACGGCGTGCTGATGGAGGCCCTGCCGTCCATCCCCGCTGATGTGCTCGAGGTCATCGGCGATGACATCGATGCGGGCGAGTATCTGACGTCCTTGATCGAGCTCATCGAACGAGCGCCGGAGACAGTCTCCGTGGCGGTCGTGGATGCTCTGGAGGGCCATCTCGATGCCCTTCCTGAAGGGCCGCACCAACGTGTCGGGGCCGATGCGGTGGCACGACTCCGGCATCTCAAGAGCGCCTGATCCCTGCGGAGCTCTTCGTGCATCGATCCGCCCTAGTCGTGGCGGAGGCGGGTGAAGGCGCCGAGGACGGTGCGCTCGGAGAGGACGAGGTAGTCCTGCAGTTCGGCCGCGGCCGCGGGTCCGCCCTGCTCGAGGAAGGTCTCGAGGAGGGCGCGGTTGCGGGTGACGAACGGGGCGTGCAGGGCCTCGGGGTTGTCGATCTCGAGGAAGGCGAGCCGTAGCTCGGCGGCGATGTCGCGGAAGAGCCGTTCCAGGCGCGGGCTGTCTGCGAGGGCGACGATGGCGTCGTGGAACGCCATGTTGGCGGTGCCGACCGTGCGCCAGTCGCGCGCTTCGAGGCCGGACTCTCCCTGCTCCACCGCCTCGCGCATCGCGGTCACGGCCGGATGCAGCGGGGAGCCCGCGGCCAGGGCTGCGGGTTCGACGTAGCGTCGCGCCCGATAGATGTCGACGACGTCCGCCACGCCGGGTGAGGCGACGGAGACCCCGCGGTGAGGCACGTGCTCGATGAGTCCCTGCTCCGAGAGCACGCGGAACGCCTCGCGGAGCGTGTTGCGCGAGACGCCGAGCTTCTCGGCGAGAGAGATCTCGGACAGCCGGGTGCCGGGCGCGAACTCTCCGTCGATGATCCGACGCCGCAGCGCGTTCGTGAGGGTGTCGTCGGCATCGGGCATGACCGCATCCTAGGGGATCGCATCCGTGGACAATCGCAACACCAATCTAACAGCCCGGACTATCATTGTTGAACAATGAATGCCATTCTGTACTACACCTAGAGTGTGGTGCCAGCCACACGGCCCGTTGATGGCAGGAGTCCCCCATGACTGAGACAACCAGCGCCGAGCGCGCGAAGAGCTTCGCCCGTTCCCGCCGAGGACCCATCCTCGGCGCCATCTTCCTGATGGCCACCTCGGCCATCGGCCCCGGCTTCATCACCCAGACCGCGACCTTCACCGCGCAGCTCGGCGCGGCGTTCGCCTTCGCGATCCTGGCCTCGATCCTGATCGACTTCGCGCTGCAGATGAACGTGTGGCGGATGATCACCGTCGCCGGCAAACGGGCGGGCGACCTGGCGAACGAAGCCGTGCCGTACTCCGGCCACGTGCTCGCGACGCTCATCGTGATCGGTGGTCTGGCATTCAACATCGGCAACATCGCGGGTGCCGGCCTCGGTCTGAACGCGCTGCTCGGCATCGACCCCAAGGTCGGCGGTCTGCTCTCGGCGCTGCTCGCGATCGGCATCTTCATGTACAAGCGGGCCGGCCGCGTCGTCGACATGGTCGTGCTCGTGCTCGGTCTGCTGATGATCGGGCTGACGCTCTTCGTCGCGATCGCCTCACAGCCTCCGGTCGGCGACGCGCTGCGCCAGACCTTCGTGCCCGACACGCTCAACTTCGCGACGATCACCACGATCGTGGGCGGCACCGTCGGCGGCTACATCACGTACGCCGGCGCCCACCGCTACCTCGACTCCGGGCTCACCGGTCCCGAGCACGTGCCGGCCGTCCACCGGGCCTCGATGAGCGGCATCCTCGTCACCGGGATCATGCGCTACGTACTCTTCCTGGCGATCCTCGGTGTCGTGGCCTCGGGCGTCACCCTCGACTTCTCGAGCCAGGCCGCCAACCCGGCCGGTCAGGCCTTCGGGGCCGTGCTCGGTGACGCGGGTATCCGCATCTTCGGCGCGATCTTCTGGGCCGCGGCGATCACCTCGGTCATCGGTGCCGCCTACACCTCGGCCACCTTCATCTCGACCTTCTCGAAGAAGCTGGGAACGGGGTGGCGGCTGCAGGTCGCGACGGTCGGCTTCATCGTGGTCTCCCTCGTCCTCTACCTGCTGATCGGCGCCGCGCCCGCGGCTATCCTGGTCTTCGTCGGTGGCTTCAACGGCCTGATCCTGCCGATCGGCATGACGATCTTCATGTACATCGGCTGGTTCCGTCAGCGCGACGTCCTGCACGGCTACCGCTACCCGGTGTGGCTGCTGACCCTGGGCACCCTCGCGACGCTGCTCAGCTGGTACATGGGCGTCGTCTCGATCGGCCCGATCTTCGCCTTCATCGGCATTGGAGCGTGAGCACCGTGACAACGAACCCTGCGGCAACCATCGACCTGAACTCCGACCTCGGCGAGAACGCACCCGACCGGGTCGTCGCCGACGACGCGGCCATGCTCGCGATCGTCTCGAGCGCCAACGTCGCCTGCGGGTTCCACGCCGGCACCCCCGAAGGGATCCGGCAGACGCTCGCTGATGCCGTCGCCAACGGCGTCACCATCGGCGCACACCCCGGCTACCGCGACTACGAGGGCTTCGGACGCCGTGCGATGGACATCGACTCCGCGACCCTGCAGGCGCACGTCGAGTACCAGCTCGGTGCCCTGATCGGCCTGACCTCGACGGTCGGCGGCACGGTCCGGTACGTCAAGCCGCACGGCGCGCTCTACAACACGATCGCCCGCGACGAGCGCCAGGCGCAGGACGTGGTCGCAGCGGTCAAGGCGATCGACCCGTCCCTCGTGCTGCTCGGCCTGGCGGGCGGCGTCGTGCTCGAGGTGGCCGACAGAGCCGGCCTTGCCACGGCCGCCGAGGCCTTCGCGGACCGTGCCTACACACCCGGCGGCGACCTGGTCTCGCGCGCCGAGCCCGGTGCGGTGCTGCACGACGCCGACGCTGTCGCGGCCCGGATGCTGCGGCTGGCACGTGAGGGCGTGATCGAGGCGATCGACGGCACCGACGTGGCCGTGCGAGCCGACTCGATCTGCGTGCACGGCGACAGCGACGGGGCCATCCGGATGGCCGCGGCGACCCGGGCGCTGTTCGAGGCCGAGGGCATCGTCATCGCCCCGTTCGCAGGGACCGCCGCATGACCGCGAGCATCACCCAGCTGGAGGAGGCGCGCGCCGCGCGCGCCTCCTACCGGGCGGGCGAGGTCGCTCCGACGAGCGGCGTCGCCCACGGCCTGGTGCAGGCCAACCTGATCTCCGTGCCGGCCGACTGGGCCTTCGAGGTGCTGCTCTTCGCGCAGCGCAACCCGAAGCCGTGCCCGGTACTCGAGGTGCTCGACCCGGGCGCCTACGAGTCGACCCTGGCGCCCGGCTCCGACCTGCGCACCGACATCCCTGCGTACCGGATCTGGCGGGACGGGGTGCTGACCGAGGAGGTCACCGACGCAAGCGTGGTGTGGGAGGAGCACCCGGACCTGGTCTCGTTCCTGATCGGCTGCAGCTTCACCTTCGAAGCGGGCCTGGCCGATGCCGGGATCCCGATCCGTCACCAGGAGCTCGGTCGCAACGTGCCGATGTACCGCACCTCGCGCCCGTGCGCCCCAGCCGGGCGGCTGCGCGGCGACATGGTGGTCTCGATGCGTCCGATCCCCGCCGGCCGCGTCGCCGATGCCGTACGCATCTCCGGGCGCTATCCGGCGGTGCATGGCGCGCCGGTGCACGTCGGTGACCCGGCGTCGCTCGGCATCGCCGACCTCGCCGCTCCCGAGTTCGGGGACGCACCCGAGGTGCGCGAGGGCGAGGTGCCGGTGTTCTGGGCCTGTGGTGTCACGCCCCAGGCCGCGATCATGGACTCACGTCCGCCGTTCGCGCTCACCCACGCGCCCGGCCACATGTTCATCACCGACGTACGGGATTCGGAGTATCTGGCGTGAGGCGCGTGCTCATCGCATCGGACCGGGCGTTGCTGGTCGAGGAGGACGACCTCGAGGGCGCGATGGGGCTGCACGCGGCGCTCGTGGCCGCGCCTCCGACCGGCGTCGTCGAGCTGGTGCCGGCCGCCCGGACGGTGCTCGTCCGGTTCGACCCGACGCTCGTCGACGAGGCGACGCTCGCCAAGGAGCTGACTCGCGTCGAGCCGGTCCACGGCGGCCTGCCGACGGCGGGTTCGGTGACGATCGGCGTGCGCTACGACGGGCAGGATCTGGACGAGGTCGCCGACCTGCTCGGGGTCAGCGCCGAGGAGGTCGTCGCGCGCCACGCGGCCGCGACCTGGCGGGTGGCCTTCACCGGGTACGCGCCCGGCTTCGGCTATCTCGTCGGCGACGACCCGCTGTTCGACGTGCCGCGGCGCTCCTCGCCGCGCACCCGGATCCCGGCCGGCTCCGTCGGCCTGGCCGGGACGTTCTCGGGCGTCTACCCCCGGGAGAGCCCTGGTGGCTGGCAGCTGATCGGGCGTACGGACGCCCCGATGTGGGACCTGCACCGGGACCCGCCCGCGCTGCTCGCGCCGGGGATGACGGTGCGGTTCGAGCGGCTCGAGCGCGAGTCGGTCTCGGTCGCCGCACCCGCTCCGCCGACCGACGCCATGGAGCACCCATTCGCCGTCGAGGTCGTACGCCCTGGCCTGCAGTTGGTGCTCGAGGACCTCGGCCGACCCGGCCATGCCGCTCTCGGCGTCTCCGCATCGGGCGCGGCCGACCGCCGTGCCCTGCGGGTCGCGAACCGCGCCGTGGGCAACGTTCCTGGAGCCGCCGGGTTCGAGCTCGCCGGTGGCGGCGCGGTCCTGCGCTTCACCGGCCCCGCGGTCGTGGCGGTCACGGGCGCACCCACCGAGACCACGATCGTACGCAGCGACGGACCGCCGCTTCCGGTCGTGCACGGCGCTGCCACCGCGCTCGAGGACGGCGAGGAGCTCCACCTCGGCGCGGTGAGCGCCGGCCTGCGCGCGGTGATCGCGGTGCGCGGCGGCCTGGATCTCGAGCCGGCCCTCGGCAGCCTCTCCAGCGACACGCTTGCCGGTCTCGGCCCCGGTGACCTCGGCGGTCGGCCGTTGCGCGCAGGCGATGTGGTGCCCCTGAACGGTCCCGCGGCCGCGCCGCACGCGGTCGACCCCTGCCCCGCTCCCGCCGACCTGTTGCCCGCTCCTGGTGACACGGTCGTGCTGCGCGTCGTGCTCGGCCCGCGCGAGGACTGGTTCACCCCGGCCGGCGTACGCACCCTGCTCGAGCAGGAGTGGACCGTCACGCCGCGCTCCGACCGCGTCGGCGTACGCCTCGAAGGGGCCGTCCCGCTCGAGCGCGACGTCGCCGGCGAGCTGCCGAGCGAGGGCGCCGTGACCGGCGCGATCCAGGTGCCGCCCGACGGGCAGCCCGTGCTGTTCCTGCCGGACCATCCGCTCACCGGCGGCTATCCCATCATCGGCGCGGTCATCGACCGCGACCTGGACCTGGCCGGGCAGCTGCCGCCCGGTGTCCGCATCCGCTTCCGTCCCGTGGCGCCCGATGCGTCGCCGGCAGAGATCCGAGGAGACTGACATGCGTAGGGTGCTCATCGCCAACAGGGGAGAGATCGCCGTCCGCGTCGTGCGGGCGGTTGCCGAGGCCGGCCTCGTGTCGGTCGCCGTCTACGCCGACCAGGACGCCGACGCGCTGCACGTGCGGCTCGCCGACGAGGCGTACGTGCTCGGCGGCTCGACCGCCGCCGAGTCCTACCTCAGCATCGAGTGGCTGATGGCCGCGGCGCAGGCCTCCGGGGCCGACGCGGTGCATCCGGGCTACGGCTTCCTCTCGGAGAGCGCCGAGTTCGCGCGTGCCGTCGAGGCCGCCGGCCTGACCTGGATCGGACCGGCTCCTGCGAGCATCGACCAGCTCGGTGACAAGATCACCGCCCGCCGGATCGCGCAGAGCGTCGGCGCACCGCTGGTCGCGGGCACCGACCGACCGCTGGAGTCCGCCGACGAGGCGGTCGCCTTCGCGCGCGAGCACGGGCTCCCCATCGCGATCAAGGCAGCCTTCGGCGGCGGCGGGCGCGGGCTCAAGGTGGCCCGTGAGCTCGACGACGTCGCGGATGCCTTCGAGTCCGCCTCGCGCGAGGCGCTGGCCGCGTTCGGCCGGGGCGAGTGCTTCGTCGAGCGCTTCCTGGAGCGACCGCGACACATCGAGGCGCAGGTGCTCGGCGACGGCAACGGTCATGTTGTCGTGGTCGGCGACCGGGACTGCTCGCTGCAGCGGCGCAACCAGAAGCTCGTCGAGGAGGCACCGGCTCCGGGGCTGACCGACGAGCAGCGCGCTCGCATCCACGAGGCTGCCCGCGACATCTGCGCCGCGGTCTCCTACCGCGGTGCCGGGACGGTCGAGTTCCTGATGGGCGCCGACGGGGTGATCTCGTTCCTCGAGGTCAACACCCGCCTGCAGGTCGAGCACCCGATCACCGAGGCGGTCACCGGCGTCGACCTCGTCGCCGAGCAGCTCCGGATCGCCGCCGGCGAGGGCCTCTCCTTCTCGGAGACGCCGGCACCGACCGGCCACGCGATCGAGCTGCGGATCAACGCCGAGGACCCGGGCCGCGGCTTCCTGCCGAGCCCTGGCGTGGTCACCGGCCTGCGGGTCCCCGCCGGCCCCGGGGTGCGCTGGGACGCCGGGATCGAGGCGGGCGACACCGTGCAGGCCGCCTTCGACTCGCTGATCGCCAAGCTGATCGTGCACGCGCCGGACCGCGACACCGCCGTCGTACGTGCCCGCCGCGCGCTCCGCGAGCTCAGCGTCGAGGGGGTCGCGACCGTCGTCCCCTTCGCTCGTACGCTGCTCGACGACCCGGCGTTCTCGACCGCCGGGTTCGCTGTGCACACGCAGTGGATCGAGACCGAGCTGATGCCGCGGCTCGAGGCGCAGCGGCGCCCGGAGCCCGCGCCCGAGAAGCCGCTGCGACGGGTGCCGATCGAGATCGACGGTCGCCGGGTGATGCTCGGGCTTCCCGAGGACCTCCTGCAGGGGATCGCGGCGGGCGGTCCCGCGCCGATGGAGGCCGCACCTGCGGTCGACCCGGCCGGGCTCGAGGCCCCCGTCCCCGGCGTACTCGTCGACTGGCTCGTCCCCGACGGCGAGAAGGTCATCGAGGGCCAGGACGTCGCGGTCATCGATGCGATGAAGATGGAGACCCGGGTCGCCGCGCACCGAGCCGGCGTGCTCGCCCGCGGTGCCGACGTCGGTGGGACGGTCGCGATCGGGGACGTGCTCGGGAAGATCGAGTAGCTCAGGTAGCCCGAGGTCCGGCTGGCTCCCGGCAGGGCGCACTGCGCCCTGCCGGTCAATCACGCCGGTCGATCACCCTTGCCCGTGATCGCACCAGCTCGGCGCGGCCACCAGAACGCCGGGCCAAGCCACAACGACAGGGCGGGCACCAGCACGGTGCGCACGAGCAGCGTGTCGAGCAGCACGCCCACGAAGATGACGATGCCGAGCTGGGCAAGCACCACCAACGGGAGCACGCCGAGCACGGCGAAGACCGCCGCCAGCAGGATGCCCGCGCTGGTGATCACGCCGCCGGTCGCTGTGAGACCGCGGAGCATGCCGTCGCGGAGCCCGTGCGCCCGCGACTCTTCCAGAGCCCGGGTGATGAGGAAGATGTTGTAGTCCACCCCGAGCGCGACCAGGAACAGGAACGCCAGGAGCGGCACGCCGACGTCGATCGCAGAGAACCCGAAGACACCGGTGTAGATCCACCACGATGTGCCGAGGGCGGCAAAGAAGGTGCCGACCACAGTGGCCACCAGCAGCAGTGGAGCGACGATCGATCGCAGCAGCAGCACCAGGCCGATGATGACCAAGCCGAGGATCAGCGGGATCAGCAGCGCCCGATCGCGCTCCGCGGCGTCGCGCTCGTCGACCGACTGCGCCTCGGTGCCGCCGACCCAGGTGTCGTCGAAGCCGTCGAGCCGGTCACGAAGGTCGACGACGGCGGCCTCGGCTGCCGCCGTGTTGCTCGCGGCGGCGAAGACCACGGCGAGCCGGGTGAGGTCGTCGTTCTGCCCGGTGATGCGCACGGAGACCACGTCGTCGCCCTGCTCGATCGCGGTTGTCACCTCGCCCGGATCGCTGCCGGTGATGACGGTGGCGGGGTCGACGGTGCCGGCGGGGAAGGACTCGCCGAGGCGGGCGGCGGCGCTGATCGACTCCGGCGTGTCGAGGAACTGCTCGGAGGTAGGTAGTCCTTGCTCGATCTGGGTGACGGAGAAGCCCAGCAGTGCGACCACGCCGACCGCGCCCAGGGCGAAGCCGCGGGGACGTCGGGAGACGGTGGTACCCAGCCGGTGCCACGCAGAAGTGCGCGATTCGACCAGCGGCTCCTGGCCGACTCGCGGGACCAGCGGCCAAAACACCCACCGCCCGAAAAGCACAAGAGTGCAGGGCAGCACGATCAATGCGTACGTTGCCGCGATCACCACGCCGACTGCGCACGCCAGTCCGAGGCCGCGGGTGGTCGGTACCACCGAGAGCAGCAGGGTCAGCAGACCGAGCGTGACCGTCGTGGCACTTGCCAGCACCGCTTCGAGCGTCCCGCGCACGGCGGTGGCCATCGCGACGTAACGATCCTGTTGAACTCGCAGCTCGTCGCGGTAGCGGCTGATCAGCAGCAGCGCGTAGTCGGTGCCGGCGCCGAAGACGAGGACGCTCAGGATCCCGATGGTCGACTCGTCCCAGGCGACACCGAACGTCGCGAGAACATGGGTGGCCGAGACGGCGGCCACCTGGTCGGCGAGCCCGACCACCAACAGCGGAACGATCCATAGCAGCGGGCTGCGGTAGGTGATGATCAGCAGCAGCGCGACGATCACGGCGGTGGCGGCGAGCAGGGTGACGTCGGCGCCCTCGAAGACCCCGGCGAGGTCGGCCTGGACCGCAGCAGGACCGGTGACCTGAGCGTTGACGCCGTCGGGTGTCTGGTCGTCGAGAAGTTCGCGGATCCGCTCGATCGCGTCGGCGGTCTCGCTCGCGCCCTCGGTCCCGATCGGCACCACGCCCAGGGCAGCCGTGGCGTCCTCGCTGACTTGAAGCGGTTGCTGCTGGGCGGGTTGGCCGCTGTCACCTTGTTGCGGACTCTCCGACGCCACGACCTCGCCATACAGTGCCGTGAGCTCGCCCTCGACCGTCTCGGTGGACAGCTTGCCGTCGTCGGCGGTGAACAGCACGATCGCAACTGCGGAGTCGTCGGCCCCGAACTCGTCAGCGAGTTCTGCGACGGTGCTGGAGTCGTAGCCATCCGGGAGGTTGTCGGTCGCCGAAGGTGTGCGTTCTGCCTCCCCGACAACGCCGATCAAGAGGCCGGAGAGAACGAGCGCGACGAGCGAGACCGCGGCGGCCAGGGATGGTCGCAACAGCCGGCGGGTGGCCGGTGCTCGACGCGAGGAAAGGGACGGCACGTGCGTCCTCCTAGGTAGACTTGAAGCGGAAGTATGAAAGAAACTTAGTAAGTTGGTGAGAGAAATCCAAGGCGACGACTCGAACGACCCTCAGGTGAAGCCCTCGCCTGGGCAGGTGGCCGAGGCCATGGGCACATCCACGCTGCAGCTGCTTCGGCGACTGCTCGACGTCGCGCAGCAGTCGGCGCCGGCGGTGGCTCGTCGCGCCGACTTGAATCACCATGAGCTCTCTGCGATGAAACTGATCACCCGCGAGCCGATCGGGCCGAGCGACCTGGCCCGCCAGTTGGGCGTGAGCTCGGCAGCAGCCTCCGGGATCGTCGACCGACTCGCCTCACGCGGCCACGTCCGGCGTGAACCAGATCAAGACGATCGCCGCCGGACCCACGTCGTGGTCACCGACTCCGGTCGCGCGGACATCCTCGGTCAGCTGATGCCGATGTTTCTTGCGCTGGACGATCTCGATCGCGGGCTGTCACCTGAAGATCGTGCGGTCATCGACGCCTACCTCACTGCGGCGATCGCGGCGGTCGAGCGGCTCCTTTAAGCGGCGGCCGACACGATCCAGCAGTAGGACTTCCTCAACGACTGGTGTGGTCGAGGATTGCCTCGATGGCCGTGTCCCAGGTGTAGGGCGGGGGTGGCTCGTGGCCGACGCCGTCGAGGACGAGGAGCGTCGCGTCCGGGATGTCGCGGGCGAGGATCTCGGCGTGCCCGATCGGGAAGAGCGGGTCACGGGTGCCGTGGATGACCAGGGTCGGGGCGACGATGTCGGCCAGGGTCGCCTCGACCGGGTCGCCGTCGCTCATCGCGTGATGGTTGGCGAGGCTCGGCCGCATGTCCGGGGTGCGGCGTACGGCTCGCTCGACCACGGCCCGCATCCGGGCCTCGTCGAAGCGCTCGGGTACGAACGCCCGCTGGTCCTCGACCAGCATCGTCACCAGGGCCTCGTGGTCGTCGGGATCGGGCACCGTGCTCTTCGCGGCCGCCGCGAAGAAGTCGGCCAGCTCCTCACCGATGGGCGGCAGGTCGGGTACGCCGTCGAAGGCCGGTGAGGTCTCGTTGAGGATCAGCGTCTCCACCCGGTCCGGATAGAGCACTGCCGCACACTGGGCCAGCGCCCCGCCCATCGAGATCCCGAAGATATGGCCCTTGTCCAGGCCGAAGGCATCGAGCAGGGCCGGGATGTCGGCGATCATGTCGCGTCCGGTGTAGCCGGGCTCGCCCGGTGGCCAGGTCGTCGAGCGGCCGGTGTCGCGGTGGTCGTAGCGGATCACGAACCTCCGGCCCACGGCCAGCGCCTGGCAGAAGTCGTCCTCCCAGTAGTCCATCGAGGCGCTCATCCCACCGACGAGCAGGATCGGCGGGTCCGCCGGGCTCCCGAAGGTATCGACGCACAGTTCGATCCCGTTGACCGCCAGTGTCAGTTCGCCCATGGCGTCCAGCAAACGGGCGGGTCCGAGCCGCGTCAAGCGCTTAAGGCGTGGCGTACGTGTCGATCTCGCCGCGCAGCCGGGCCTTGACGTCGTCGGGGGCGTAGGAGACGTCGACCGCGGCCCGGGCGAGATCGGCGATGCCGGCGGTGTCGAGGCCGAGGAGGTCGGTCGCGATCTCGTACTCCCGGTTGAGCGTGGTCGCGAACATCGGCGGGTCGTCGGAGTTGATCGTGACGGTCACGCCCGCGTCGACGAACGTCTTCAGCGGGTGCTCCTCGATCGTCGCGACCGCGCCGGTGGCGACGTTGGAGGAGGGGCAGACCTCGAGCGGGATCCGGTGCTCGGCGAGGTGGGCGAGCAGGGCCGGGTCCTGGGCCGCCGAGGTGCCGTGGCCGATCCGCTCGGCCTTCAGCACGGTCAGGGCGTCCCAGATCGTCTGCGGACCGGTGGTCTCCCCGGCGTGCGGCAGCGAGCGGAGACCCGCCGCGCGGGCGGCGTCGAAGTGCCGCTCGAACTGCGGCCGGGGGACTCCCACCTCCGGCCCACCGAGCCCGAACCCGACGAGCGTCTCGGGGCCGTGGTCGACGGCGTACGCCAGCGTCGCGTCGGCCGCCGGGATCCCCGCCTCGCCCGGGATGTCGTAGATCCAGCGGAGCGCGATCCCGAAGTCGCGCTCGGCCGCCACCCGGGCGTCCTCGAGCGCCTCGGTGTAGGCCTCGATCGCCATCCCGGCGTGCCCGGTCCCGGCCGGGCGCTCGGCCAGGTCGGGGCGTACGGAGGTGTAGGGGGTGCAGGTCAGCTCGGCGTAGCGGACCTGCTGGGTCTGCGCCAGGTCGCGCGCGATCTCGTAGGTCAGGTAGCGGATGTCCTCCGGCGTGCGGACCAGGTCGACGACCGAGAGGTAGACCTCGATGAAGTGCGCGAAGTCGCTGAATGTGAAGTAGTCCCGCAGCAGCTCGACGTCCGCCGGCACCGTCCCCGGATGCCGCGCAGCCAGCTCCGAGACGATCCGCGGCGATGCCGACCCGACGTGGTGGACGTGCAGCTCGGCCTTGGGCAGCCCGGCGATGAAGGTCTTGAGATCACTCACGCCCCGATCCTGCCATCCGCGTTCCCAGGTGAGAAACAGGTTGTAACCTCAGCGTATGCGGGCGATCCATCACTGGGACCTCTGGGTCGACGACTTCGAGACCGCCTCGGGGGAGTGGGGGTGGCTCTTCGGCGAGCTCGGCTGGGAGGCCGGGGAGAAGGGTCACTTCTGGGAGGCAGCGGACGGGACGTACGTCTTTCTGGAGCACTCCACCGACCAGCACGGCACGCAGGACCGGCTCCGGCCAGGGGTGAACCACATCGCGTTCACCGTCGAGAGCCGGGAGGTGCTCGACAGGATGCGGGCGGCCTCCACCGAGCACGGCTGGCACGAGATGTACGCCGACCGCTACCCGCACGCCGGCGGCGACGAGCACACCGCGCTCTATCTGGAGAGCTCCGAGGGGTTCGAGGTCGAGCTCGTGCTCGAGGTCGACGACCTCACCGCTTAGCGGTAGCCGTCCTCGTCGCTGTCTTCGTCGCTGTCCTCGTCGTCGATGATGTGCATCGCGGCCTCCTCGGCGGAGGCGCCGGCGCCGTCGATGCCGGCATCGATCCCGTAGAGGTCGGACTCCGTGTCCTCGCCCTCGCCGCGGTCGGGGTCGACCAGCCGCCCCGCTCGCTTGTTGCCGACCTCGCGCCCGTCGGGGTCGTCGCTCTCCTCGGAATCGTCGTACTCGACCGCGTAGGGATCCGTCTCCGGCACCTCCTGCTGCACGCGCTGGTCGATGCACTCACGGTGCTCCTCCTCCCAGGGCGTATTGCCGTAGTCGGTGGAGTAGCGGTCGGCGGTGACGATGCCGTGGTCGAGCTCGTCGCGCACCTCACCTTCGAGAACGTCCCCGGAGAGCGCGTCCTCGCCAGTGATCTGGTTCTCGTCGTCGACACTGTAGTCGCCGTAGTTCTCGCGCGATTCGCTCACTTGAGTCTCCTGATCAGCCGGCATTGGGGTCATCGAGGCCCCCTTCGGTAACGTTAACCCGGTCCGGTGGGGAGTGGAACCGGACGGAAACACACGACGCGGGGATCGACCGAGGGAGCAGACCAGATGGCGCCTCGCGCCCGATTGGCGGTGGCGGCCGTTGCCGTGCTCGCCGGCACCTCGATCGCGCTCGGCGCAATGCCTGAATCGGCCGGTCCGCTGGGGTCCTTGGGGTCTCTGGCCGGGAACGCCTTCGCGCGAGGCGACAACGACGGCGTGGTGCCCTCGACGCCGACGCCGACGCCCGACTGGACGCCTTCCTCCACCCAGCCGAACATCCTCATGATCACGGCCGACGACCTCGCCTACGAGGACCTCGAGTTCATGCCCCACACGCGCCATCTCCTGGCCGCGCAGGGCACCTCGCTGACCGAGGCGATCGCTCCCACGCCGATCTGCGTGCCGGCCCGTGCCTCGCTGCTGACCGGGCAGTACAGCCAGAACCACCACACCGTGACGATCAACGGCGAACGCGGTGGCTACCAGGCGATGGACCACACCGGCACGCTGCCCGAGGCACTGCAGGACGCCGGCTACGACACCCTCTTCACCGGCAAGTACCTCAACGGCTACGGCCTCGACGGGACCGCCAAGGACGTGCCGCCCGGATGGACCGACTGGCGGGCGACGACCGACATGTCGACCTACAACTTCATCCGACCGCGGGTCAACCACAACGGCAAGCTCACGACCTACAACCGCTACACGACGTACGTCATGCGGGACCAGGCCAACGAGATGATCTCGGCGCCCGAGCGCGCCGACAAGCCGTGGTACATGTGGCTGAACTACGTGGCGCCGCACCACGGCGGTCCCGATGAGCCGGGCGACCCGGAGGGCACCAGCACGACCAGGCCGGCGGACGAGGACAAGCACTCCTTCGACGGTCTCGAGCTGCCGGACACTCCCTACATGTTCCGCACCCCGACCGATGCGCCGCGGATCTCGGCCTCCCGCAAGCACTTCGACGCGCAGGGCCGCGCCGAGCTGCGGATCGCGCACGAGCAGCGGGTCGAGGCCGTCCAGGCGCTCGACCGCGCGGTCGCCAGCCACGTACTCCGTCTGCAGGAGACCGGCCAGCTCGACGACACCATCATCATCTTCACCTCCGACAACGGCTACACCACCGGCGGCCACAACATCAACGGCAAGCTGATGCACTACCGAGAGACGCAGCGGATCCCGGTGATCCTGCGCGGCCCGGGCATCCCTGCCGGCCGGTCCCTGGCCACGGGGGTCGGCAACCCCGATATCGCCACCACGATCATGGCGGTCGCCGGCGCCGAACCGGGGCGGCCGCAGGACGGCGTCAACATCATGCCGTGGCTCGACGCCCCCGCGCAGAACCGGGTGATCCCGCTCTCCGCCTGGCGGGTCAACGACGGCTTCAGGCAGATCTACTCAGGGATCCGCTTCGGTGACTGGACCTACGCCCGCTTCTCCGACGGCAGCGAAGAGCTCTACAACCTGGCCGACGACCCCTACCAGATCCGCTCGCTCGCGCTGCTCCCCGAGTACGCCGATGAGCTGGCCGAGCTGCGTGGGCTGAGCGAGAAGTACGCCGACTGCGCCGGTGACACCTGCCCGAAGGAGTTCTACCCCGCCGGCTGATCGGCCGGCTGATCGGCCGCGCAGCGGAACCCCAGGTTGCCCGCGGTCGAGTCGGGCGGGCTGCTGGAGCGCGCCGAGAGCCGGTAGCGGTGGCAGTAGGAGTCGTGGCAGAGGTAGGAGCCGCCGCGCATGACCCGGGTCAGGCCCTCGGCGGGACCGCGTGGGTCCGCGGCGAGCCCGTCGACGAGCTCGGTGTAGTAGGTCGGCGAGAACCAGTCCGCACACCACTCCCAGACGTTGCCGATCATCTGGAACAGGCCGAACCCGTTGGGCTCGTACGTCCGCACCGGCGCGGTCGTGACGAACCCGTCGGCGGCGGTGTTGGTGTCGGGGAAGACTCCCTGCCAGACGTTGGCATGGTGGGTGCCGTCCTGCTCCAGGTCGTCGCCCCACGGGAACCGCGAGCCGGCGTGACCGCCGCGGGCGGCGTACTCCCACTCGGCCTCGGTGGGCAGCCTCGTCCCGGCCCAGTCGCAGTAGGCCAGCGCGTCGTCGTGGGAGACGTGCACGACCGGGTGGTTGCCGCGGCGCCCGACGTTGGAGCCGGGACCTTCCGGCGTCCGCCAGGAGGCGGCGCGCACGCCGAGCCACCAGGGTGCCTCGGGCGAGCGCCCGAGGATGTCGCGCGACCCGCCGTCGAAGGCCAGGTGGAAGACGGCCGAGAAGCCCTCTCGTTCGGCCGTGGTGACGTGGCCGGTCGCTTTCACGAACCGGGCGAACTCCTCGTTGGTGACCGCCGTCGCGTCCAGCCGGAATCCGGGCAGGTCGACCGGGTGCACCGGACCTTCGCCGTCGGCCTGGTAGCCCTCGCCGAACGAGTCCCCGGCGGCGTACGTCCCACCGGGAAGGTCGACGAGGGTCCGGCGGCGCTTGCGGGGCAGGGCCGGCGGGCGCCGAGCCGGGTCGGGGCTGGGCCCGCGGGTCGCGCCGAAGGTGAGGTCGGAAGGCACGCCCACCAGCCTACGAGCCGGTGTAGGTGGCCTTCAGACTGCCCGCGCTCGCCACGACCTTCCCCTTCTTGCCGGTGACCATGAGGCCGGGCGTGCGGGCCTTTCCGTTGGCGTCGGCCTTGATCTTGACCGTGCAGGTCGGCTTCTTGCCGGCGCACTTGAAGTCACCCGTCGGCCGGTAGGTGACCGTCATCGCCTGGTTGTCCGCCAACCCCTCGACGTAGGCCGCCATGTAGGTGCACTTCGGCTTCCCCTTCGGGCACGAACGCTCGACGGTGTGCCATTCCATCCGGGCCGCGGCCGCCTTGCCGCAGAGCTTGGCCGGCTCGCCGGCGCGGACCGTGCCCCAGGCGTACGTCACCTTGGTGGTCGCCTGCACGCAGGCCTCGGTGCCGCCCTTGGAGACCGGCAGGGTGTAGGTGAGCTCCGGGTCCTTGCCCGAGGTCGGCTGCGTGGCGCCGTCGTCGATGGAGGCGATGCCGGAGGTGACCGCCGGGGCGGTGACCTTCAGCGTGACCTCGCGGTAGCCCGCGGCAGTGGCGGCGGTCGGCGCCTCGGGGGTGCGGGCGTAGCAGCTGTCCAGGTCGGTGATCGCGGCGACGTTCTTGGCCGCGAGCTCCTCGTCGGTGAGCCGCAGGTTGGTGACCGCGAGGACCCCGGCGATCGCCGGACGGCCGAGCTCCCGCAGACAGCGGGGACTCTCCAGGGTCCAGGCGCCGGCGACCTGCTTGCTCCAGCCGTTCGCGCCGCCGTCGGCGCAGTCGAGGATCTCTGAGTACCACTCCCGTCCCAGCCTGGACGGCCACTCGCCGTTGTAGCTGAACCCGCCGCCGGTCTTGGTGACCACCCCGGCCTCGGTGAGCCCGGCGCTGCCCCTGGCCTCGACCATCGACTCAGCCGCACAGCTCAGCTGCTCGGGATCCGCCCAGGCAGGCGTGTCCCCGGCAAGGGTCAGGGTGCGCGCGACGTCCTTCTCGTCGCCACGCAGCGGACCGATCTTGCCGGTGAGGTAGGCCCATGCCGAGGTGCCTCCGAACGCGACCAGCACGAGTGCACTGACGATCACGATCCAGCGCAGTGCCAGGCGTACAGGCTTGGTGCGGTCGCGCCGCCGCCGTGGCAGCGGGGGCAGCCCGAGCCGACGCCGACGGGCCTCTTCGGCCGCGGCGTTGGCGAGCTCGGTCGGTTTGGGTTGTTGTTGAGCAGTGCTGCCGGTGGGGTCGGACATCTCACTCCCTCGAGAACAGTTCAGCGAGGATCGTAGAGGGTAGCCCTTTCCGATACCCCCGGCCACTCCCCGATAGAGACATGAGTGACCTCGATGACTGGCACGCCGGTCATATGACTGGAATGCCAGTCATATGACCGGTCGGCGAAGGCCGAGGTCGAGTACGGCACCGCGCTCATCGGTCATACGAAGGCTGAGGCGCTCGTACGCCACGCCCGATCCCTCGTCGATCTGGCGGTATCGATCGTTCGGCTCGGACGCTGATTGGGTCTATCGCGCGAGGTCGTGTCGAAGGCGTACGCCGAAATCGCGCTCGAACCTCGCCACGGGTTCATCGCGTCCCGTACAGCGTGGTCCGTTCGGTGACCGGGCGATCGATGCCCATACCGATCTCCTCGAGCTCGGCGACGGTCTTGGCTGAGCCGTGCTCGGAGCCGGCCATCCGCGAGATGGTCTCCTCCATCAGGGTGCCGCCGAGGTCGTTGGCGCCGGCCTGGAGCATCGCCCTGGTGCCGTCGACGCCGAGCTTGACCCAGGACGTCTGGATGTTGTCGATGCGGCCGTGGAGCATGATCCTGGCCAGCGCGTGAACCGCGAGGTTGTCGCGCATGGTCGGGCCGGGGCGGGCCGCGCCGGCCAGGTAGATCGGCGCGCTGGTGTGCACGAACGGGAGCGGCACGAACTCGGTGAGCTCCGCGTTCCCGTGCTCGCGCGCCCGGTCCTGGATGCCGGCGAGGACGCGGAGGTGACCGACCCAGTGCCGCGGGTTGTCGACGTGGCCGTACATCATCGTCGACGTCGTCGGGATCCCCACCCGGTGGGCGGTCGAGACGATCTCGATCCACGTCTTCGCGGGCAGCTTGCCCTTGGTCAGCACCCAGCGGACCTCGTCGTCGAGGATCTCCGCGGCGGTGCCGGGGAGCGAGCCCAGTCCGGCCTCGCGCACCTTGATCAGGAAGTCCTCGATGGACAGTCCGGTGCGGGAGGTGCCGTTGACGATCTCCATCGGGGAGAAGGCGTGCACGTGCATCTCCGGCACCCGCTGCTTCACGGCCTGCACGAGGTCGAAGTAGGCGGTCGAGGGGAGCTCGGGGTCGATCCCGCCCTGCATGCACACCTCGGTGGCGCCCAGGTTCCACGCCTCCTCGGCGCGGTCGGCGACCTGGTCGAGATCGAGGGAGTACGCATCCGCGTCGGTCCGTCGCTGCGCGAAGGCGCAGAACCGGCAGCCGACGTAGCAGACGTTGGTGAAGTTGATGTTGCGGTTGACGACGTACGTCACGGCGTCGCCGTTGACCTGTTTGCGCAGGTCATCGGCGAGCCTGGTGACCTGACGCAGCAGGTCGCCCTCGGCCGTCATCAGGGTCAGCGCGTGCTCGTCGGAGAGGTTGCCGGGGTCCCTCTCGGCAGCGGCCAGAGCCTCGTGCCCCTCCGCATGGAGAACGGCGGGCGCACCGGTCGAGGTCGCCGCCTCCCGAACCGCGTCCCAGTCGCCGTAGACCGTCTCGAAGTCGTCGCGGCGGTCGTTGGTGCGGCCCTCGGTGTCGACGGAGGCGTGCAGGTCGACCCGGCCGGCCGCGGTGAAGCCACCGTCCGGCTCCTGCCACGGGTGGCCCTCGGGGCGGACGCCGTCGCGGGCCAGCCCGTCGGCGTCAGCGAGTGCCTCGACGTGGGAGAGGACGCGCGGGTCGATCCAGGACTGGCCGTCGCGCAGGGTGCCGGCGACGTACTCCGGGTGGACCGTCAGCCGGGCCTTCAGCTCGAAGCCGGCCTCGGCGGTGACCTGGCGCAAGGAGTCGAGCGAGGGCCAGGGGCGCTCGGGGTTGACGTGGTCGGGTGTGAGGGGAGAGACACCGCCCCAGTCGTCGATCCCGGCACCGAGCAGCGCCCGACACTCGTCGAGGTCGACCAGGTTGGGCGGCGCCTGCACGCGAGCCTTCGGCCCGAGCACGATCCGGGTGACCGCGATCGCGGCCAGATACTCGTCCAGGCCCAGGTCGTCGACGTTGCGCATCGCGGTCGACGGCTTCGCCCGGAAGTTCTGCACGATGATCTCCTGCAGCCCGGCGTACGCCTTGTGCACCTTCCGCAGCGCGAAGATCGTCTCCGCGCGCTCGGTGAGCGTCTCGCCGATGCCGACCAGGAGGCCGCTGGTGAACGGGATCGAGAGGCGTCCGGCGTCCTCGAGCACCCGCAGCCGCACCGCGGGGTCCTTGTCGGGGGAGCCGAAGTGGGCCTCGCCCTTGGTCTCGAAGAGCCGTCGCGACGTGGTCTCGAGCATCATCCCCATCGACGGGGAGACCGGCTTGAGCCGGTTCATCTCCTCCCACGACATCACCCCGGGGTTGAGGTGGGGGAGCAGCCCGGTCTCCTCGAGCACCCGGATCGCCATCGCCCGCACGTAGTCGAGGGTCGACTCATAGCCGCGGCTCTCGAGCCACTCCCGCGCCTCGGGCCACCGGTCCTCGGGCCGGTCACCGAGGGTGAACAGTGCCTCCAGGCAGCCGAGCTTCGCGCCCTCGGCGGCGATCTCGAGGATCTCGTCGGGACTCAGGTAGGGCTCTCGGCCCTCGCGTTCCGCCTGCCCCGGCGTCTCCACGAACGTGCAGTAGTGGCATCGGTCCCGGCACAGCTTGGTGATCGGGATGAAGACCTTCGGGGAGTAGGTCACCGTCTCGGGCCGTCCGGCCGCGACCAGCCCGGCGTCGCGTACCTTCGCCGCTGCCGTGGTCAGCCGTTTCAGGTCGTCGCCACCGGCCGCGAGGAGAGCCGAAGCCTCCGCGACGTCCAGGGCTGCGCCTCGTTCGGCCCGGGCCAAGGCCCGGCGGATCTGCTGAGGTGTCGGCTGCTCGCTCATCACGAGCAGCCTAGTAGGCGCCGCCCAGTTGTCGAACTAGTTGTCGATCTGGGCGCTCGCGCCGGGGGCCGTGGCGACGAACTTGTCGGTCCAGTCCTGCGGGCCGGACCACTGGACGACGGCGCCCATGCCGTCGCCGGCGGCGGTGCCGGGGTAGACGCACTTCGCGCCCTTGGCGTCCGAGCACTTGCCGCCGTTGCGGGTGAGCTTCACGTTGAACGTCTTACCTGCCTCGAAGCCCTCGAAGTTGAGCTGCCAGGTGTTGCACGCGATCTTCTGCTTCGTGAAGACCTTGTCAGTGCACTTGTCGAGCTTCTCCCAGGTGAGCTTCTTCGCCTCGGCGTTGCCGCAGGACTCGGCGTCGGTGGCCTTCTCGGTGCCCCAGGCGAAGCTGACGGTGGTCTTGACCGCGATGCAGCCCTGGACGCCGCCCTCGGTGACGGGGAGCTCGTAGGAGGATCCCTTGAGCTCCTCGAAGCTGCCGCTGCCCTTCTTGGCGATCGCGATCACCGACTGCCCGCCGGGAGCGGTGGGGTCCTGCACGTCGAAGTCGACCTGCATGTAGGCAGCCTTGGGGGTCACCTTGGCGCCGAGCGCGTCGGCCTTGACGTAGCACTCGTCGAGGGCCTTGACGGCCTTCTCGCTGGCCGGTCCGGCAGCGCCGGTGTCACCGTCCTTGAGGAGGTCCGAGACGGCGAGGAGGCCGGCCATGGAGGTCTTGTCGACCTCCTTCTCCATGCAGCGGGTGTCGCCGACCTTCCAGTTGTCGCCGATCTCGGTCGACCAGGACTCGGTGCAGTCGAGGAGCCCCTGGGTGAACTTCATCGCGTCGTCGGCGGGCCAGTCGCCGGTGTAGGTCCAGTCGTCGCCGGCGTCCACGACGCCGTGGGAGCGCAGGTCGCCTGCCGGAACCTTCCCGACCAGGCTCTCGGCCGCGCAGGTCATCTGGTCCTCGGAGGCCCACCCCGGCTTGGGTACGCCGCTGGCGATCGCCTCGGCCGCCTTGGCGTCGTCGCCGTGGAGGCCGAAGATGCCGAAGCCCTGGGTGAAGATGCCGACGCCGACGAGCAGAACCGCGGCGACCCCGCCGCCGACGATGGTGTAGAGCTTCTTCTTGTCGCCGCTGTCGCCCTGGCCGGCGGTGGAGTGGTGCGACGGCAGCCATTCAGGCTGTCCGCCTCCGGTGTCACCGGATCCGGCCGCGGCCGCAGCGACCTGGGGCAGCCCCTTGCCGCTGTGCACGACCGTGGAGTCGGTCTCGTTGGCGAGCGGGGCGGGCGGCGGAGTGCCCTCGCCCGGGCGCTTGACGATGGTCGGCTGCGCCTCGGCCTCGGGCACCGGAGTGCCGCCCCCGGAGGTCCCGCTGGACGTGGTGTCGTAGCTGGCGCCGGGACGGGAGCCGAGGTCGGCGGCGGTCGCTCCGGCGACTCCGCCGATGACACCGCCGCCGAGACCGGACTCCTCGAGTCGGTCGGCGGCCTTGTCGAGGGCCTTGGCGAGCTCGGCCGCGGTCCGGAAGCGGTTCTCCGGCTTCTTCGCCAGCGCCCGCTGGATGATCGGGTTGATCAGGTCGGCGCCAGGCGTCGAGGCGGGCAGCCGCGGCACCGGGTTGTTGATGTGGGCGCTCATCAGCTCGAAGTCGGTGCCGGTGTAGGGGGCCTTGCCGGTCAGGCAGGCCCACAGCAGACAGCCGGCGGCGTAGATGTCGCCCGCCGCGGTCGCCTGCTCACCCATGTGACGCTCGGGCGACATGTAGGGCAGCGAGCCCACCACCGAGCCGGCCCGGGTCACGTTGGAGTCACCCTCGGTCGCGATGCCGAAGTCGGTGAGGTAGGGGACGAGCTCGCCCTCCTGGCGCTCCCACAGGAGCACGTTGGACGGCTTGACGTCGCGGTGGACCACGCCGGCGCGGTGCGCGTCGAAGAGGGCGTCGCTGACGTCGCCGACCAGGCGCAGCGCCTGGACGGTCTCCAGCGCCCCCTTGGTCTTCAGCCAGCCGTGCAGGTCGCCATCGGGGACGTACTCGGTGACGAGGTAGACGGTGCCCTCGACCTCGCCGTACTCGATGATCTGCACGATGTTGCGCGAGCGCAGCTTGGCCAGGATGTTGGCTTCCCGCTCGAAGCGGGTGATGAAGTCCTTGTCGACCGTGAGCGAGGGCAGCACCAGCTTGAGCGCCACCTTGCGTCGCAGTGCCGGGTCCTTCGCCTGGTAGACGACACCCATGCCACCTTGACCCAGGACCCGCTCGATCACGTAGCGACCGAACTGTTCGCCTTCCTGGGGGAACGCAACCATCTTTAGAACCTCGCCCTGATTTTTTTACCCGATTCCCGACCTCTGCCGAAACCCTAGCGTCCCCTTAACGATCGTCGTGCGGCAACGCCACGGGCGAGACCAATTGTTAAGGCGTTAGTTAGGAAGTACGGCTTTGAGACCGTCGACCTCGGCGGTGAACCGGTCCTTCCAGCCCTTGGGTGCGGTCCAGTTGGTCCAGGTGCCGCTCGGCTTGGTGACGAAGGCCCTGTCCGAGCACGATCCGGAGGCCGACCGGCAGTTTCCGCCGTTGAGCTTCAGCTTGATCGTGACGCTGGAGAGGAGCTCGTAGCCCTCGTAGTGAAGCGTCCAGGAGCTGCACGGGGCGTACTTCGGCTGGGCGCACTTCTTGTCCTTCGTCCACCACAGCCGGCGGTCCTTCGCCTTGCCGCAGGCCTCGCCCTCGCTGGTCTTGGTGGTGCCCCAGGGGTAGCTGATCGAGGCCTGGAACGTCGCGCAGCCCTCCTGGCCCCCTTCGCGTACGGGGATGTTGACCTTCCCGCCGGTCACGGGTGCCCACTCCGAGGAGTCGGCGGACTTCGCCTGCACGACCACCTCGCTGCCTTCGACGGTCGGCGACGTGACCGCGAAGTCGACGCCGAGCACGGCGGGGGTGGCCTTCGCGGTCGGCGCTGTGAGCTCGTCGCTGACGTAGCACTCATCGAGCGCGGCGACCGCCTTCTCGGCCTGCTTCGTGACGCCGGCGTCCTCCACCTCCATGACCTGGGTGGTGATCAGGCCGGCCATCGCGGTCTCGTCGACGTCGCCGAGGCAGTCGGTGTCGGTCAGTGCCCACTCCTTGCCGATCGCCTTGCTCCAGTCACCCGAGCAGGAGAGCAGGCCCTCGGCGTACGTCGTCGCCTGCGGTCCCCGCCACGCACCGGTGTAGGTCACCGACTCGCCGGAGATCTGGATCAGCCCGGCCTTGCGCAGGGCGTCGCTGCGCTCGTCCTTGACCAGCTGCTCGGCGGCACACTTGGCGTCACCGGCCGAGGCCCAGGCAGGCTTCGGCGCGTCCGCGGCGATCGCGGTCACCGCCTTCTTGTCCTCGGCGCTCAGCGGGCCGAACCCGAGACGCCCGCTGAAGAACGCCCAGGCCCCGGTGCCGAGCAGCGCGACGAGCACCACCGCGCCGGCGGCACCCAGCCCGATCAGCAGCCCCTTGTTGCTCTTCTTCGGCTGTTGGTGGTGCGGCGGCAGCCCATAACCCGAGGCGTACGCGACCGGCGGCTGCCCCGGAGGCGGCCCGTAGCCGCTGGGCGGAGCGGCCGGCATCGCCATCGTGGGTGGCGGCGGAGGCGGGGCCGTCGGCGGCCGAGCAGGCGGGGGCGACGACGGAGGGGGCGACGACGGGGGCGGGGGCGGCGGCGGAGGTGGCGGGGTGGGGCTCGCGCTGGGGATCCGGGTCGCGTCGGGGTCGATGGGGTTCGCCGGCTCAGGCGCCGGAGGCGGCGTGGGCCGCCGGATACCCGGTCTCGTCTTGTCCTGGTCGTCTGGCTCCATGTCGAACGCCCCGCATGTCAGTCAGTGAAGTGGAGCGACCGGGCCGAGCGACCCGAGTCGTAGGGCACATCGTAAAGACACTTCGCCGATTCCGCAGCCGGGGCCTCAGTACTGGCCAGGATCGCGTGGCCGGCGCTGCTGCGGTGGGTTCCCCCGGAGGTCCCGGGGAGGCCGCGGACCGCGCATCGGCGGGGGCTGGCGGAGCTGGTGATCGAGCTGGCGGTCGAACTGGTTGTGGGGCTGCATCGGAGCCATCGGCCTCCGCACGGCCGCCGGGTGCGGCGGACGAACTCTCGTTCGTCCGCGGGCGCGCTTGCTCGGCCACCAGATGACGTCGCCCAGGTCGAGGTTGATGGCGGTGACCAGGATGGAGCGGACGACGAGGGTGTCGAGGAGTACGCCGAGGGCGATCGCCAGGCCGATCTCGATGAAGCTCACGTGCGGCAGCGTGGTGAGCACCGCGAACGTCGCGGCCAGGACGATGCCCGCGCTGGTGATGACACCACCGGTCGCCGAGAGCGCGACCAGGGAGGCCGGCCGGGTGTCGCCGTGCTCCACGACCTCCTCGCGGACCCGGTGCATCAGGAAGATGTTGTAGTCGATGCCCAGCGCGACGAGGAACACGAAGACGAACAGCGGGAACTCGCGGCCCTGCCCGGCGAATCCCATCGCGTCGAAGATGACCGCCGAGAGGCCGAGCGCGGCGCCGAAGCTGAGCACGACCGTGGCCATCAGCAGCACCGGGGAGAGGACCGAGCGGAGCAGGATCATCAGGATGATCAGCACCAGCCCGAGCACCAGCGGCATCACGACCTTGGTGTCCCGGTCGGTCGCCGAGGCCATGTCGAGCTGGATCGCGGCGGTGCCGGTGGCCAGCGCGTCGGCGCCGTCGACGGAGTGGACGACGCTGCGTACTTCCTCGACGGTGTCGAACGACGCCTTCGACATCGGGTCGGTGGCCAGCGGGACCGCGGTCAGCGCGACCTCGTGGGTGCCGTCGGTGACCGGGGTGACGCCCTCGTAGCCGGCCTTCGTGAGCGCCTCGACGACGTCCTTCTCGGTGCCCGGGGCCGAGACGACCTGGACCGGGTTGGAGGGATCGCCGAGGTCGTGCTCCTCGAGGACCCGGTCGCCGATCAGCGAGGGGAAGTCCTTGGTGTAGGTCTCCGAGCTGTCCAGGGTGGTGATGTTGAGCATCGAGAGCCCGCCGCAGCAGGCCAGCAGCACCGCGGCGGTGCCGATCCAGACCGCCCGGGGCCGCTTCCGGATCCAACCGCCGAGCCGCGCCCAGATGCCGCCGGTCTTCTCGCCGCTGGTGCCGTACGCCGGCTTGACCGGCCAGAACACCCAGCGACCCGTGATCACCAGCAGAGCCGGAAGCAGGGTCAGCATCACGACCAGCCCGGCGACGATGCCGATCGCGCAGACCGGGCCGAGGCTGGCCGTCGACCCCATGGTGGCGACCATCAGGCCGAGCATGCCGACGGTCACGGTGCCGGCCGAGGCGATGATCGCGGGAGCGGACCCACGCAGCGCCGCCGCCATGGCCTTGTGTCTGTCCTCGTGGCGTCCCAGCTCCTCGCGATATCGGGCGATGAGCAGCAGCGCGTAGTCGGTGCCGGCACCGAAGACGAGCACGTCGAGGATCGCTCGGTTCATCTGGTTGAGGGTCAGGCCGGCGTACTTCGCGCAGAGGTAGACCACGCCCATCGAGACGACCAGCGCGACCAGCACCGAGACGAGCGGGAGGAACCACAGCACCGGGCTGCGGTAGGTGATCAGCAGGATCACGATGACGACGCCCGCGGCGGCGTAGAGCAGCGCGCCGCCGATGCCGGCGCCGGCCTCCATCTGGTCGGCCGTGGAGCCGCCTGCGCCGCCGATGTAGACGTCGACGCCCTCGATCTCGGTCAGACCGACCAGGTCGTCGCGCAGGTCGAGCAGCGCGGTCGGGTCCTCGTCGGCGTAGTTGACCACGAGCGAGACCGTGGCGACCTCACCGTCGGCGGAGACCAGGCCGTGTTTCTGCCCCTTCTTCTCCCCGGTCGGGTAGGCGATCGCCGGCATCACCGGTGATCGAGCCTGTCGAGATCCATCTTTTTGCGATTGCGGATTCGCCTGGCTCGTGACCCCGTCCAGCGAGGCGATCTCGGGGATCTGCAGCACGATCGCGGTGTAGTCGGACTTCGTCAGCCCACCCTCGCGGTGGTAGACGATCGTCGTGGTCAGGTCGTCGGGGTCCTGCACCTTGGCGAGCTCGTCGATCGCCCGGGTCGACTCCGCGTTGGCCGGGAGCCAGTCGGAGTTGTCGTGGGACTCGACATCGCCCAGCTTGCCGGTCAACGGCCCCATCAGCACCAGCATCACCAGCCAGAAGCCGAGCACGACCCACTTGGTCACGGGTCCCGTGATGGCGCTGACGATCCGCTCAGACATGCGTCCATGCAACCAATGCCCGTGGGGGCAGTGTCACATCGGGAGGGCTGGGCCGGCCGTGGGTGTAAGCGAGTTCACACGGCCGGCGGGGAGATCAGGCCAGCCACTCCTTGACCTGGGCGATCGAGGTGAGGCCGTCGGTGCCGAAGGCGGGGGTCACCTGGAGGCTGGTCACGCCGGCCTCCTTGAACGCCGCGATCCGCTCCTTCACGAACGACTCCGGCCCGACCAGGTTGCCGGCCTCGAGCCAGGCCTCGGGGACCTCGGCCTCGGCGTCGCGCTTGTGGCCGTCGAGGTAGAGGTCCTGGATCTTCTTGGCCGCGTCGCCGAAGCCGTACTTCACGGCCATGTCGTTGTAGAAGTTCTTGCCGCGGGCGCCCATGCCGCCGACGTACAGCGCCAGCAGGCCGCGCATCGTGTCGCGGTGGCGCTTGGCCTCGTCGGGGTCGTCGGTGATCGCGAGCAGGCCGCCGGCGGAGATCTCCAGGGGCTTCAGGTCGGGGGAGCGCTTGGCCAGGCCCTTGTCGATCGCGTCGCCCCAGACATCGCGGGCCTTGTCGGGCAGGAACTGGAACGGCAGCCAGCCGTCGGCGACCTCGGCGGTCATGGCGACGTTGTTGTCGCCGAGCGCGGCCACCCACAGCGGGGTGTCGGCGCGCTCGGGCCGGTTGAGCAGCTTGAGCGGCTTGCCGAGGCCGGTGCCCTGGTCGGCCGGCAGCGGGATCTTGTAGAGCCCGTCGCTCTGCAGCCGCTCGCCACGCAGCCCGGCGCGCAGCAGCGCGATGATCTCGCGGGTGCGGGTCAGCGGCTTGTCGTACGCCACCCCGTGGAAGCCCTCGATGACCTGAGGCCCGCTCGCGCCCAGGCCGAGGATGGCCCGGCCGCCGGAGACGTTGTCGAGACCGGCCGCGGTCTGGAGCAGCGCTCCCGGCGTACGGCTGTAGATGTTGAGGATGCCGGCGCCGAGCTCGACGGTCTCGGTCTTCGCGGCCAGGTAGCCGAGCAGTGAGACCGCGTCGAAGCCGTACGGCTCGGCGACCCAGAGCTGGTCGAGACCGGCCTTCTCCAGGCCGACGACCTGGTCCGCGGTGTCGCGGGGGTTCCCGAAGTACGTCAAGGGCATCGCAAGCTTCATGCCGAGGAGGCTACCGTGACCGTGTGACGGAGATCAGGTTCGGATACAAGGCGTCCAACGAGCAGTTCGCACCCACGGAGCTGTTGAACTACGGCGTGATGGCGGAGGAGCAGGGTTTCGACTCTGTCTTCATCTCCGACCATCTCCAGCCGTGGCGGCACGACGGCGGCCACGCGCCGTTCGCGATGACGTGGCTGGGCGCGCTCGGAGCGCGCACGGAGCGGATCGTGATGGGCACCTCGGTGCTCACCCCGACGTTCCGCTACCACCCGGCGATCGTGGCGCAGTCCTTCGCGACCCTGGGGTCGCTCTTCCCCGACCGCGTGGTGCTGGGGATGGGCACCGGTGAGGCGATGAACGAGGCCCCGCTGGGCATCGAGTGGCCCGAGGGCAAGGTGCGCTTCGCGCGGTTCCGCGAGGCGGTGCGGGTGATCAAGAAGCTCTGGTCCGAGGACCGGGTCACCTTCGAGGGCGACTACTACCAGCTCGACCGGGCAACCATCTACGACAAGCCGTCCACGCCGGTCCCGATCTACCTGGCGGGTTCGGGTCCGGCCGCCACCAAGTACGCCGGCCGTGCCGGTGACGGCTACATCACCACCTCCGGCAAGGGTGCCGAGCTCTACACCGACACGCTGCTCCCGGCCGTACGGACCGGCATCGAGCTCTCCGAGCGCAAGCCGGCGGACGTGGACATGATGATCGAGGTCAAGGTCTCCTTCGACCACGACCTGGAGCAGGCGATGGAGGCCACCCGCTTCTGGGGCGCTCTCGGTCTCACCCCCGAGCAGAAGCACTCCGTCGAGGACCCGGTCGAGATGCAGCGTCTCGCCGACGCGCTCCCGACCTCGGCGACCGCGAAGCGCTTCATCGTGTCGACCGATCCCGACGAGCACGTCGCCCGGATCAAGGAATACCTCGACATGGGCTTCACCCACCTGGTCTTCCACGCTCCGGGGCCGGACCAGGCGAAGTTCCTGAAGCTGTACGGCGAGGAGATCCTCCCGAAGCTCCGCGGTCTCATCTGACCCGAGTCCGAGAACGGACCAGGGCCCCGGCCGGGGAGACCCACTTCACTCGCGCACCGGCCGGGACCCTGGGAGGACCGCCCCACATACGTGGTACGTCGTGCGGATGAGTTGCGTTGCACCGGTTTGACATTGCTTGCAAAATTCGTGTCGGGAGTGTCGGTCAGGGCCTACGCTCACCAGACATGAGCGTGATGGGCGATCCGTTCGTGGATGCCGCCGAGAGGCACCGGCGCGAGCTGAGGGTGCACTGCTACCGGATGGTGGCGAGCTTCGACGAGGCCGAGGACCTGGTGCAGGAGACCCTGGTCAAGGCCTGGGAGCGGCGCGACCAGCTGACCGACCCCGAGGCGATGCGGGCGTGGCTCTACCGGATCGCGACCAACACCTGCCTCGACTTCCTGCGCCGGAACGAGCGGCGGCCCAGGACGTACGCCCCGCTGCCGGGGTTCGACCACGGCGCCGGCGAGCCCCCAGAGCTGCTGGAGTGGCTCCAGCCGTTCCCCGACTCCCTGCTGGAGCCGGAGCGTCCGGAGGACGAGGCGGTCGCACGGGAGACGATCGAGCTGGTCTTCCTCACCGCGATCCAGCACCTGACCCCGCAGCAGCGGGCGGTCTTCGTCTTCCGGGAGGTGCTCGGCTGGTCGGCCGCCGACACCGCGGCCGCGCTCTCGGTCAGTGTCGCCACGGTCAACTCGCTGCTGCAGCGGGCCAAGCCGGCGCTGCGCCGGCACCTGCCCGAGGACCGGTCCATCTGGCACACCGAGGGGCCGACCGAGGAGGAGCGGAAGGTCATCGACGCCTACATCGCGGCGGGGGCGAGCAACTGGCGCGAGGGCATCGCCGATCTGCTGACCAGCGACGCCGTGCTGACCATGCCGCCGAACCCGTTCTGGTTCACCACCCGGGACGCCCTGCTGTCGTTCGTGCTGCCCAACCTCGACCCGTCCTCGCCGACCTACCTCGGCGAATGGCGGTTCGTCCCGGCGAGCGCCAACCGGATGCCGGCGGTGGCGGGCTACGTACGCCGCCCGGGGACCACGATCTACCGGCCGCAGGTGCTCGACGTGCTCCGGGTCGTCGACGGCAGGCTCGCCCAGATCACGACCTTCGAGCCGCATCTCTTCCCTGCCTTCGGGCTGCCTCAGGCACTGACCTGAAAAAGATTCGGTTGACCCGATGAGCGCGCGGGGTGGCGTACGTCCTAACGGGCAGATCGCACACGCCAGGGGCGCGACATGAGCTCAGGAGACATCGTGAACGCACAGCTTCAGGACCGCACCGCTATCGTCTGGGGCGGCGCGGGCGACATCGGCTCGACGACCGCGAAGGCCTTCGCCGAGGCGGGTGCCACGGTCTACCTCGCCGGCCGCACCGAGGCCACCCTCGCGGCCAGGGCCGCGGAGGTCGGTGCGGCCGGCTACGGGGTGGTCGACATCCTCGACGAGGACGCCGTGGTCGCCTTCGTGGAGCGGGTCGTCGCCGAGACCGGCTCGCTCGACATCTCGTTCAACGTCGCCGACCGCGGCGACATCCAGGGGCAGGCGCTGCTGGAGATCTCGGCCGCCGACTACACCCAGCCGGTCGTACGCGGCATCGCCGGCTCCTTCCACACCGCCCGCGCAGCCGCGCGACAGATGGTGGCCCAGGGCCGCGGTGTCGTGCTCGCGCTCGACTCCGGCTCCGCACGCGGTTCGGCGCCCGGCATGGGCGGGACCAGCGCCGCCGACGGTGCCCTCGACGCGCTCGTTCGTGATCTGGCCGCGGAGGTCGGCCCTTCCGGCGTGCGCGTCGTGGGGATCTGGACCGCCGGGATCACCGAGACCTTCACCCCCGAGAAGTTCGAGAGGGTCCTCGGGACGCCGCTCCCGGAGGAGGCGCTCGCCGGGATCAAGGAGAACCTCGACGGGATGCGGATGACCAAGCGGTCGCCGCGGCTGAAGGAGGTCGCCGACACCGCGACCTTCCTCGCCTCCGACGGCGCCGGCGCGATCACCGGCACCTGGCTCAACGTGACCAGCGGGATGCACCCGAGCTAAGTGATCGCGCGGGCCGGGTTATGGTTCCCGGCATGTCCTGGACCAGGGGTGAGCCGCTCACCGACGTACATCGGGAGCGGCTCATCGCCGCCGGGCTCGCACCGGAGGTGCTGGCCGGGCTCGAGCTGAGCGAGATCACCGGACCGTTGCCGGAGTGGTGGCACGAGGGCGGCAACGCGCTCTACCTGCGTGACGGGTTCCCGCTCGACAAGCGACTGATCGACCTGCTCGGGTTCTACCCGTTCTCCGACGCGCTGATCGTGGTCGCGACCGACATCACCTCGATGCAGGCGCTCCTGGTCGGCGGCGACTCGCCGACGATCTTCATCGGCCCGGACACGAGCATGGTCTGGGGCGAGATCTACTGTGGCGGCGGCTCTGCGGTGATCCTCTCCGGTGGCCTCGTCGCGACCTCGCGCGCGCAGATCGATGCCCGCAACGGTGGTTCGATCGTGGCTGCCCGCGACCAGCTCTGGGCAGCCAACGTCTACATCGCCACCGACGACATGCACCGGCTCGAGGACGCTGAGACGGGGCAGCGGATCAATCCGTACGGTGCCAACATCCGCTTCGGCGAGCACGTCTGGCTCGGCCGCGACGTGATCGTCACCGGCCATGCCGAGATCGGTGACGGAGCCGTCGTCGGCATGCGCGCCATGGTCCGCAACCAGAAGGTCGAGCCGCGTACGGCCGTGGCCGGCGTCCCCGCCCGGCTGATCCGCGAGAACGTCGTCTGGTCCGGCGAGGACACGCCCTGAGGGTGCCGACGGAGCCGTACCGGCTGTGCTTGATCAAAAGATGGCCCGCCGCTCGTAACGTCCCATTCACATTGCGCCCGCCGCGGCTTCGCTGCCGGCACGCACGCTTGGCGCCATGGCAACGGCCTCCCGCCCCCTTGTGATCGGCCATCGCGGAGCGCCCGGCTACCTGCCGGAGCACTCCCTGGAGTCCTACCGTCTGGCGCTGCGCCAGGGCGTGGACGCGCTCGAGACCGACGTGGTGATGACGAGCGACGGGGTGATGGTGCTCCGGCACGAGAACGAGCTCTCCCGCACCACGGACGTGGCCTCCCGCCTGGAGTTCGCGGAGCGGCGTACGACCAAGGTGATCAGCGGCAAGAAGTGGACGGGCTGGTTCACCGAGGACTTCACCTTCTCCGAGCTGCTCAGCCTCGGAGCGCCGACGACGAGCCAGCCGATCATCACCCTCGACACCCTGCTGCTGCTCGTCGCCGACGAGTCCCAGCGCCGTGGGCGGCGGGTCGGGCTGCACGTCGAGGTCAAGCACCCGACGTACTTCGCCTCCATCGGTCTGCCCGTCACCGAGACCCTCCTGCAGACCCTCGCGGACCACGGCGTCGACGCCTGGAACAGCCTCCCGGGCCTGCCCACCCAGCGGCTGTGGCTGCAGAGCTTCGACGAGGCCTGGGTGCGGGAGATGAGCACCCGCACGGACCTTCCGCTGGTGCAGCTGGTCGACAAGAAGTGGGGTGCGGTCGACTGCGCGGAGATCGCGACGTACGCCCAGGCCATCGGCCCCAAGAAGTCGATGGTCCGCAAGAAGGGGCAGCCGCCGACCGGCTTGGCCGACGAGGCCCACCGACACGGTCTGCTGGTCTTCGTCTGGACCCTGAAAGCAGGACGTGACCAGGCGAATCGCCTCTTCGAGGCCGGGGTCGACGGGGTGTTCGCCGACTACCCGAACCGTCCGATCGCGGCCTTGGCCGACATCACACAGGTACAGACCGCCTGAGGCTGGCGCCCGCACGTAGGGTGTGGGGTATGCCGCCCCTCAATGCAGACCGTGCGGTCCTGATCGCTGCTCGGGAGGTCCTGCTCAGGGATCCCCGCGCGACCATGGCAGCCGTCGCGGAGGAGGCCGGGATGGGAGTGGCCGGGCTCTATCGCCGCTACGCCAACAAGCAGGCTCTGCTGCGGGCCGTCGCCGCCGACAGCTACCGCCGCTACATCGCTTTCGCGGAGGCGGCGCTGAGCGACACCGACGACCCGTGGCACGCGTTCACGGGTTTCCTGCGCCAGGTGCTCGACGACGGACTCCCGCGGCTCACCCTCGCCCTGCGCGACGAGGTCAGCTTCGACCAGGGCCTACGTGACCTGGACAAGCTCGCCGTCCACACCACCAACCGCCTTCTACGTGGCGCCCGCGGCAGCGGCATCCTCCGCCCCGACGTCACCCGCGCCGACATCACCGTGCTCCTCGAGCAGATCAGTCGCATCGACGTAGGGGATGACGTACGCAGCGCCGCCCTGCGCCGCCGCTACCTCGCCCTCGTCTGCGACGGTCTTCGTGCCGATGCCGCAAGCCGCCGGCTCCCCGGGCCGCCCCCGCACGAGGCAGAGCTCATCGGGCGTTGGGACACGGGTATCTCGAGCGTCTCCTAGGTACGCCTCGGGTTGGGCGTTGCTTCAGGCGGCTGGTGGCCGCCGGATTCACGAGGTGTCATGAGACCGCCGCGATGGCCTCGATCTCGACCAGCTGATCCTCATAGCCCAACACGGTGACGCCCATCAGGGTGCTGGGCACGTCATGGTCCCCGAATGCGTCCTTCACGACTTCCCACGCCACGACGAGATCCGACCGCTGCGAAGACGCAACCAGCACCCGGGTGTTCACCACGTCCTCCAGCGTTGCGCCGGCGGCCCGAAGCGCCCCGATCAGCGTCTCGACGCACTTCGCGGCCTGGCCTGCGTAGTCGCCCACTGCTGCCGTCGTCCCGTCCACCTCAAGAGGGCACGCTCCGGCGAGGAACACCAGGCGCACACCGCTGTCCACGACCGACGCGTACGCATACGGCGCGTCGCTGAGTTCGGGAGCTCGAACGAGACGGGTGGCAGAATTCACCAGGCGATCTTCGCACCCGCATTTCGCAACGGTCTAAGACATTTCAGGTGCGCCGGGTAAACCGGATCCGTCCGTCCGGGAGGCGTTCATACCCGGAGCCGGCGTCGTGGATGCGGCGGTGGTCGCTGGGGCACAGCAGCACCATGTTGGCCAGGTTGGTTTTGCCGCCTTCGGACCAGGGTGTGAGGTGGTGGGCTTCGGTCCAGGCGGCTGGGGCGTCACAGTCTTCGGCTTGGCAGCCTTGATCTCGGAGCCGGAGTGCTCGGTGTTGGATCGGGTGGGCCAATCTGGCGGTACGACCCAGGTCTAATACCTCGGAGTTGGTGCCGAGGACCACCGGGACCAGGTCCGCGTTGCAGGCCAGCCGGCGGGCCTCGGCGGCGGTGATCTTCTCGCCGTCGAACCCCAAGGCTGCGGTGCCGAGATCCTTGCGGAGGTCCTCCACGCTCATGGTGATGAACACCGTGGTCGCGTGGCCGCCGTGCCTGGGGAGCAGGTCGACGTCGTAGGTCTCAACCACCCGCGCGAAGGCCTGCCCCAGCAACCGGTCGTAGGGGGCCTTGCGGCCCTTGTCCTGCGCCGACCACTTCCGGGGCTGGGCCAGGGAGTCCAGCATCGTGCGCAACCTGATCCCGACCGCACGGGAGACCCGGGCGTGGATGTCGATGGTGCCGTCGCCGTTGTCACGCGACTGGAAGAACGTACGCCGGGCGTGCTCCTCTTCCCGCTGGAGTGCTTTGGCCTCGGCGGCTTCGAACCGGGCGGGGTCGATCTCGGCCAGGACCCGGCGTCCGGCGATCTTGAGCTCGTTGGCCGTCAACTGGCTGGCGTAATCCACAAGGAGCTTCTCGGCCAGGACCAGGTCCTCGCCGCTGGCGGCGGGGTCGGACTCGATGACATCGAGCGCCTTCGTGATCACCCTCGCCTTGTCCTGGGACACCACACCCTCGGCCAGACCAGCAGCCACGAGGTCGTACTTGGCGAGGCCGGCAGCGAGTTTGATCTGGGAGCGGGCCGTGGCTTTGTCGACGAGGAGTTCGGTGCGCAGCCATCCGGAGGCGTCCTTGGCGCCGGTCTCTTCGGCGATATCACCCGCAGAGGCGAGGACCCGCAGTTTCAGTGCGGCTTGTTTGGCGTGGATCGTCTCCAGGTGGGCCAGGCGGTCTTTCTTCTGGCCGGTGCGCCAGTAGGCCGGGTCTGCGGTGAGGAGCTTGTCGAGGGAGGACTCAATGGCGGCCAGTTCGGCGTCGATCGGGTCACTGGGGTTGGTGCCCCAGTGGTTGACGTCGTGTTCGAGACTCATCGTGTTCCCTCCCTTCAGAGGAGTGTTGTGATGGGTCTGATTCTACGCCTCGAACGGATATCTAACCACCCATAGGTGCAGGTCAAAGCCTATTTTCGCGGTGAGCGAACGGCGTCGCTGCTGTGGATGGTAAGTGGCCCGAAGGGCCACCACTGACACCCCATCGACACCGTCTGTCGCAGGAGTCAATGCGCTGCACCACACCCGGGCCGCCGCCCCGATAGCCAGCCAAATCTTTCTCGACGGGCCCCGGTGTCAAGGACCGCGAAGCGGCCGGCGAAGCCGGCGGCCGAAGGCCGTCCTTTACTCCGGGGCCCTTCGAGAAGACCCTCAAAGC
>NZ_JBHWLY010000067.1:0-33968 GCF_042730435.1 Nocardioides sp. NPDC059952
TGCCGCTTCGGCCGGCGTACGTGACGCCTCGGCCGTCCGGACTGACGCTTCGGCCGGCGTACGTGACGCCTCGGCCGTCCGGACTGACGCCTCGGCCGACGTACGTGACGCCTCGGCCGCCCAAACTGACGCCTCGGCGCTATTTGGCGGTGAGGGCGAGGGCGGAGGTGACGAGGAAGTCGCGGACCTGGTCGGGGGAGACGGAGCCGACGGTGGGTACGCCGGGGGCGGACTCGGAGACCAGGATGCCGACGCGGGCGAGCTGGAGGGCGCCGAGGCCGGAGGCGTAGAGGGTGTTGGCGAGCAGGTTGGCGTCCTTGACGTGGAGCTCGCCGGAGGCGGCGCCGTCCTCGAAGACCGTGGTGAGGATGGTCAGGCAGCCGTTCATCGCCCGGCCCAGGCGGAACAGGGCGCTCTCGGAGAGCTCGTCGAGCAGGTCGGAGCCGCTGCGGCGCATCAGGGTCTGGGCGCAGTCGACGAAGGCGGGGTGCTCGATCCCGTAGTCGATGAAGGTGCCGACGACGTCGCGGACCACGTCGGTGGGTGCGCTGTCGCCCTCGGTCGCGGTCAGCATCCGCTCGCGGAGCTCGTCGAGGTAGCCGACCAGGGTCAGCGCGAAGATCTCGTCCTTGCCCGTGAAGTGCCGGTAGACGATCGCGCGGTTGATCCCGACCGCCTTGGCGATGTCCTCGATCTGGGCGTCGCTCACGCCGCGCTCGTCGAAGATCCTGCGGGTGGCGGCGACGATGTCTGCCTCGCGGGCGCGGCGCCGGGCCGCGGCGGCCGAGCGGCGGCCGTCGGACTCGGGTCCGGATGGTCGAGTGCTCACGAGCACACTGTACGCGGTGTGCAACTCCGAGTTGCACTCCGAGTGTCGGTCCTCACATCTGCCTAGTGGAGCAACGCCCTCTGTGCCCCCGCGATGTCGTCGGTGGTGACGTAGTCGACCCCCGCCACCGCGGCGCGGAGCACCGACGCAGTGCCGACCGCCGGCCAGGTGCCGACCTCGGCTCCCTGGCGGCGGTAGCGGTCCACGAGGGCGGCATCGAGCAGCCGGGTGTGGAGATGGACCTGGGCGAAGCCGCGGCCGTAGGCGTCGGCGGGGTCGGGCTCGTCCTTGACGGCGACCTTCTCCATCCCGGTCCTCTCGACACCGGGGAAGTCGAAGTGGCTCGCCTCGAAGCTCATGAAGATCGCCTTGTCGCGATGGTGCGTCCGGGAGACCCAGCCGGGACGCAGCGAGACGACCTTGCGATAGAGCGCGCGCATCTCGGTCGCGCTCTCGCCCTTGAGCTCGACCACGAGGCGCACCCGGTGCCCCTCGAGCCTTTCGGCCGCTTCGATGGCATCGAAGGTCTCCTCGATCGTCGGCACCCGGACACCCCGGAACTGCGGGCCCATCCACGAGCCCGCGTCCAGCGACTGCACCTCGGCGAGGGTGAACGCCCGTGGACTCGCCGTCCGGCGCTCGGGGAAGCGGGTCTCGACATCGGTCGTACGCCGGAAGTCGCCGTCGTGCAGCAGCACCCACTCGCCGTCGGCCGTGGGCTGGAAGTCCATCTCGATGAAGTCGGCCCGCTGGCGCACCGCGCTGCGGAACGCATCCAGGGTGTTCTCCGGATAGTTCAGCGAGTCGCCGCGCCAGGCCATGACCCCGACCGGCCTGCTCCCGATCGCGTAGACGGCCGCCGAGGGGCCGGCGAACGCCGGCGCGCCGCGGTGCGCCCGGGCGATGGTCCGGAACCGGGTCTTCGCCACGGCCCGGGTCCTGAAGACGTACGTCGCATGGCCGGTCGCGTCGGTGGTGAGGTCGGCGACCTTCGTCCAGCCCTTGCCGCTGTCGCGCTGGAGGGTGAGCATCCGACCGGGGCGGACCGGTGCGGCGAAGAGAGTGATCCTCACTGCGCTGCCGGCGCGCACCGACCTCGCCACGCTGGTCGTGACGGCCTGCTGCTGCCCGAAGAGCGTACGCGGCGCCGTGACCCGCTCCTTCCAGCCGCGTCCCTCCCGCTTGATGCCGTAGGCGAGGACGCGCCACCGGGTCCGTACGGACGAGTCCTGGGTCACCGTGAAGGCGTAGTCACCGGAGGGTGCGACGGTCTGCTTCTGCGTCATCTTCCAGGCGCCGCCTTGGTAGGTCTGCAGCCGCACCACGCGCCGTACGCTCGGGCCCATCGAGCCGCTCAGCGTGAAGGTCTCGCGGGGGATCGGCCGGGCGACACTCGGGGTCGGGGCCGCCACGGTGACGGCGGAAGCGGGGGCGGGGGAGTCCGGGGCCGGTGCTGAGGCGGCCAGTCCGAGAACCATCACCAGTGCCGCGAGCGGCGTGGTGATTCGGGCGCGAGGGGGCATGCGCAGTGAGGTTAGGGGATCGGTTGGCTGAGCCTTTCACCGGTATCCCTATAGTGTTAAGCGAGAAAGCCTTGCACGGTCGCGATGGTGTCCGCCTCCGCGGCCGTCTTGTCGTCGCGGTAGCGCACCACACGGGCGAACCGCAGCGCGACACCGCCCGGGTAGCGGGTCGAGCGCTGCACGCCGTCGAAGGCGATCTCGACCACCTGCTCGGGTCTGACCTCGACCGCCCAGTCGCTGTGCGGGTCCGCGAGCGCGAGCTCGGAGAAGCGCTCGGTCTGCCAGGCCAGCATCTGGTCGGTCATGCCCTTGAACGTCTTGCCGATCATCACGAACCCGTCGGGTCCGCGAGCGCCGAGGTGGATGTTGGAGAGCCAGCCCTTGCGGCGTCCCGACCCCCACTCGACGCCGAGCACGACCAGGTCGAGGGTATGGACCGGCTTGACCTTGATCCAGCCCGATCCGCGCCGCCCGGCCTCCCACGGAACCTCCAGCCCCTTGACCACGACGCCCTCCTGCCCGCCGGCCAGCGCGCCGGCAGCGAACGCCTCGCCCGCTGCCGGGTCGTCGGTGACCACCCGCGCGATGCGGTGCTCGGCGGGAACCACGGAGTCCAGCAGGGCGAGCCGCTCGGAGAGCGGGCTGCCCAACAGGTCGGCCCCGTCGAGATGGAGTACGTCGAAGAAGAACGGCGCCACGACAGCGGTGGCCTCTCCTCTGGTCGCCGTGCGGGAGGCGGTCTCCTGGAACGGCCGCGGCCGTCTGTCCGGTCCGACCAGCATCGCCTCGCCGTCGAGCACGACCGAGGCGACCGGGAGGCGGCGTACGATCTCGGCGACCTCCGGCAGCCGGGCGGTGATGTCGTCGAGGGTGCGGGTGGCGATCACGACCTCGTCGCCGCGCCGGTGCACCTGGATCCGGATGCCGTCCAGCTTGGTGTCGACCACCGCCGGCCCACCGATCTTCGCCAGCGCCTCCTCGACCGACCCGGCGGAGGAGGCCAGCATCGGCATCACCGGCCGGCCCACCACGAGCCCGACCTCGGCCAGCGCCGCCTCGCCGTCGAAGGCCAGCCCGGCGACCACCACGGTCGAGCCGGCCAGCATCGCGGCGCGGCGCACGGCGGGCAACGGCACCCCGGCAGCGACCGCGAGCGCCTCCTGCACCAGCGAGTCGAGCGCCCCTTGACGTACCTCTCCGGTGACGACTCCTCTTAGCCATACCTGCTCGGCCGTTGTCGCCGCGCCGAAGAGCGCCTCCGCCTCGGCTGCGCGGGCGACCTGTGAGCCAGAGCCTGTCAGGAGCGACATCCGCTCGAACGCCTCGTGCACGTCGCTCACCGTGAGCGACGCATCGGCCACGGGCGGAGGGAGCGTGGTGAGGGAGCGCCACCCCAGCCCCGTACGCCGCTGCAGCAGCGACCCGCCGAGATAGGCCGTCACCACCGGCAGCTCGTTGCGGGTGGCCGCGCCGAGGCACTCCGCCAGCGCGGCGACCTTCGCCTTCCGTGACCGGGTCGCGGCGACGGCGTTCGAGGTGGAGACGATGTCGGCGAGCAGCATGTCTCCAGTGAACATCACAGCACCGACAGCGGCGCACACTTTCTCCGCGCCTACGCCACCACGAACCCCTCGGGGTCGCGCCCGAGCAGGCGAAGTGCGTCGCCCCAGGGGTCCTCGCCGTGCTCGGAGAGCGGTGCGGCGAACACCGGCGTCCCGCCCGGCCTCGCGGCGATCTGCCGGGCCATGTCGAGGACGAAAGCGACGGTGACCTCGGTCGGCCGGTAGGTCTTCCCGAGCGCCGTCGCGACGTCCCAGGCGTGCACGGCGGCGTCGAGCAGCTGCATGCCGAGCGCGACCGTGACGGTCGGCCGGAAGCCGAACTCGACGAGGTGGATCGTCGCCTCCGGGTCGGCGGCGCCGAACGCGCTCCGCACCCGGGTGGCCGAGTCCTGCCATCTCGTGGCGACGTCGTCCGCAGCCACCGGCACCGACTCGTAGGCGGCGACCGGTGCGTCACCGACCGCGACCGCGGCCGCGAAGCCGAGGTTCTGGCCGATCATGTGGCCGAACAGGTCGGCCAGGTCCCAGCCGGCGCAGGGGGTGGGAACGGTCAGATCGGCGGCCGCGGAGGCGAGCTCGGTGGTGTCCTCGAGGGCGCGGTCGTAGGCCGCGAGCATCTCATGAAAAGTAAGCATACGTTGATCGTAAGCACATGTAGACGATATGTCGAACGATTAGGATCCTGCCGTGGATCGACCCGAGCTCGGCTTCCTGCTGTCCCGTCTGATGCGCGAGGTGATGGCCCGCGAGAAGCCGATCCTCGACGCCGCGGGGCTGGAGATGTGGGACTACGCGGTGCTGACCGCGCTGGCCGAGTCGGATGCCCCCACACAGGCCCAGCTCGCCGCGACCACGGGCCGTGACAAGACCCGCCTGATCGGAAACCTGGACCGGCTCGAGGCCCGAGGCATGGTCGAGCGCCAGCCAGACCCGGACGATCGACGCAACAGGATCGTCTCCCTGACCCGGGCAGGGTCCCGGGCCCTCCGCGGCTGCCGCGAGGCCATCGCGGCCATGGAGACCGAACTCCTGAGCGACCTGGACCCGGCCGACCGGGCCGCCTTCGAGCGCGCGCTCACGGCGCTCGCCGGGACCGAACGATGAACGGCTCTCGCCCCCGCGCTCGCCGGCACGTGCTCGCGGCGGCCGGGTGACCTGTCTGACCACGAGCCGGGTCTTTCCCCGGGATAACCTCAGAGCATGAGCGAGCGAGCGGCATGAGCGCGCAGCGGACGGTTCGTCCGGGCTACCCCGTCGGGCTCGCCTCGATGCTGCGGCCGCTGCGGCGTGGGCTGGGCGACCCGACGTACAAGATCCTCGGCGAGGACCACTGGCGAGCCGTCCGTACGCCCCAGGGCCCCGCCACGCTGAGACTGCGCCAGCGGGACGCCGAGGTGGAGTCCGAGGCGTGGGGTGAGGGTGCGGAGTGGGCGCTGGAGCACGTGCCCGGGCTGCTGGGAGCGGGCGACCGCCCCGAGGAGTTCCGCACCGACGACCCCCTGCTCGCGGGCCTGCTGGAGCGTTTCGAGACGCCGCGCTTCGGGCGCACCGACCTGGTGATGGAGGCGCTGGTGCCCTCGATCATCGAGCAGAAGGTGACCAACAACGAGGCGTTCCGCGGCTTCGGCAACCTGGTCAGGCGCTTCGGTGAGGTCGCCCCCGGTCCGGGCGCCGATCACGGGCTGCGCCTGCAGCCGACGCCCGAGACGCTCCGGACGATCCCCAGCTGGGACTGGCTGCGTCTGCCGGTCGATCCGGCCCGGTCCAAGGCCGTCCTCCAGGCTGCCCGGGTCGCGACCGCGGTCGAGCGGACCGTAGGGCTCCCGGGTGAGGAGGTGGAGCGGCGGCTCACCACCATCCCGGGCATCGGGGAGTGGACCGTCGCCGAGGTGCGACAACGCGCCCTCGGCGACCCCGACGCCGTCAGCTTCGGTGACTACCACCTTGCCAAGGACGTCGGGTGGGCGCTGACCAATGCCGCCTGGGATGACGACCGGCTGCGTGATTACCTGGAGCGGTTCCGCCCGCATCGTGGTCGTGTGGTGGCGCTGATCTACCGCGGGGCCGGCAAGCGGCCACGGCGCGGGCCGAAGATGTCGCCGCGGACGCATCTGCCTTCTTGAGTGGGTGATTTACTCCCAAGCCTTCAGAGCAGGGGGCGGAGGGGGGTGAGGACCAGCTCGGTGAACTTGCGGTGGATATCGCGGGCGGCCCACTCGTCGGCGGTCAGCTCGAGCGCGTTGGACTCGTCGCGGGAGAAGATCTCCTCCATCTGCTTGGCGACGTCGCGGTCGAAGATCTCCAGGTTGATCTCGTAGTTGCCGGTCAGCGAGAGCCGGTCGATGTTGGCGGTGCCAACGGTCGACCAGAAGCCGTCGACGGTGGCGGTCTTGGCGTGGATCATCGCGTCCTTGAACCGCAGGATCCGCACACCCGAGCCGAGCAGCTGGGAGAAGTAGCCGCGCGAGATCCAGTCGACGACGATGTGGTTGGACTTCAGCGGCAGCAGGATGCGTACGTCGACCCCGCGCCGTGCCGCGGCCTTGAGCGCGTCCACGAAGTCCTCGTCGGGGACGAAGTAGGCGGTGGTCAGGTAGATGTTGCGGGAGGCCCGGTTGATCGCCTCGAGGTACATCGACCGGATCGGGAACATCCACAACCGGGGCACGTTGCGGTGGAACCGGAGATCGGGCTCCCATGACGGCGCGGTCTCGATGAGCAGCGGTCCCTCCGCGCCGTCGCGGTGGTTCAGCGGGTGCGGTCGCCGCCGGTTGAGGTTCCAGAAGTCGGCGAACGCGCGGCGCAGGTCCCAGACGCCGGGGCCGGTGACGCGCACGTGCGTGTCGCGCCACTCCGTGGCGTACGCGGTCCCGATGTTGTAGCCGCCGACGAACCCGACGGTGTCGTCGACGACCAGGATCTTGCGGTGGTCGCGGCCGTAGCGGGAGAGGTCGAAGAAGCGCCACCCCGCCGCGTACGCGGGATAGCGCAGGACGTGCATACCCTCGGGGAAGCGCTTGAACCGGGAGGGAACCACGAGGTTGGCGAGCTCGTCGTAGATGCAGTAGACATCGACCCCGCGCTCGGTCGCCGAGGCCAGCGCCTGCTTGAACCGCTGGCCGACCTCGTCACCCTTCCAGATGTAGGTCTCGAGGAAGATCTGCTTCTTGGCGCCCTCGATGGCGGCGATCATGTCCTCGTAGAGGTCTTTGCCGAACGTATAGGCGGTGACCGTGCCGTCGCCGACGCTGTTGGTCAACGGTGGCGTCACCGGGAACGGCTTGCCTCTTCGCCCGCGCTTGCCGCGGCTGCGGTAACCGTCGACGAGGCTCATCACGACGGCGAGCGCCACTGGCACGCCGAAGACAACGAGGAGCAGGCGGCGTAGGAACCTCATGACGCCCCCCGGCGACAGTCTCATCACGGTCCCCAATCTAACCGGCCCGGCACAGCGAGACACACCGGTGCGGACTTCTTGCCCCATCGACGGCTCCGGCGCGTGTGATCACGCTCGGGACCAGTATGCGGGGGCCGACCTCCTCCCGCCGTGGCGCAAGGGTGGAGGATCCTGTGATCAGCGTCACCTACCGGCAGGTAAGTCGTTGTACCGAAATACCTCCCACCCTGTTCCCGGGCGTGTCGCGGCGGGTCGTTGCCCTCAGAACTGAAACATGTTCTACTACAGGCTCGAAACGTGAGCCGAGTCACAAGACCACGCGAAAGGTGAAGGATGGCAGTGCAGTTCGCATCGCTGGTCCGAGGTGTCGGCGGGATGGGTCTGATGACCGGAGAGGTGGTGAAGGGCACCTTCACCACCAAGTTCCAGATGAGGGAGTTCCTCGAGCAGGCCTGGTTCATCACCAGCGTCACTCTGCTGCCCGCCGTGCTGGTCTCGATCCCTTTCGGGGCGGTCATCTCGCTGCAGGTCGGCAACCTCGCCGGGCAGCTCGGGGCGCAGTCGTTCGCGGGGGCTACGGCGGTGCTCGCGGTGGTCAGGGAGGCGGCACCGATGGCGGCCGCGCTGATCATCGCCGGTGCCGCCGGGTCGGCGATCTGCTCGGACATGGGATCGCGCAAGATCCGTGAGGAGATCGACGCGATGGAGGTGCTGGGCATCGACCCGGTGATCCGACTGGTGATCCCACGGGTCCTCGCGTGTCTGTTCGTCTCGGTGATGATCAACGGGATCGTGATCGCGACCGGGATCGGTGGCGGCTACTTCTTCACCGTGATCGTCCAGGGCGGCTCGGCCGGTGCGTTCCTGTCGAGCTTCACCGCGCTGGCGAGCCTTCCCGACCTCTACATCTCGATGGTCAAGTCGGCCCTGTTCGGTTTCCTGGCGGCGATCATCGGCGCCTACAACGGCCTCAACGCCCAGGGTGGTCCCAGTGGCGTCGGCCGAGCGGTCAACGAGGCCGTGATCATCGCGTTCATGATGCTGTTCGTCCTCAACTCCATCATGACCGCGGTCTACTTCCAGATCGTTCCTCAGGACGGGTTGTGATCCCCCGGTGTCCAACACGCTCGCCCAGGTGGGCAACCAGATCGTCAAGGAGCAGCGCCAGGCCGTGGAAGGCTACGGCGACCAGCTGCTCTTCTACGTCAAGGCCCTGGCCTGGGCTCCACGCACCATCCGCCGCTACAAGCGGGAGGTGCTCAACATCCTCGCCGAGGTCGCCTTCGGTGCCGGTGGCCTGACGATGATCGCCGGGACCGTCGGCGTGATCGCGTTCATGGCCTTCTTCGCCGGCTCCGAGGTCGGCATCCAGGGCTACGCCAGCCTGAGCCAGATCGGTGTCGCGAAGTTCTCGGCGTTCATCTCGGCCTTCTTCAACACCCGCGAGGTCGCCCCGCTGATCTCCTCGATCGCGCTGGCCGCGACCGTCGGCTGCGGCTACACGGCCCGCTTGGGCGCCATGCGCATCAGCGAGGAGATCGACGCGCTCGAGGCGATGGGCGTGCCGAGCCTTCCCTACCTGGTCACCACCCGGATGATCGCCGGGTTCCTGGCCGTCATCCCGCTCTACATCGTCGCCCTGTGCGCCTCCTACCTCAGCCCGCGGCTGATCACGACGCTGATGTACGGACAGTCGGGCGGGACGTACGACCACTACTTCCTGGCGTTCCTGCCGCCGATCGACATCCTCTACAGCTTCCTCAAGCTGATCATCCTCGCGGTGGCGATCATCCTGATCCATTGCTACTACGGCTACACCGCCTCCGGTGGCCCGGCTGGAGTCGGCATCGCGGTCGGCAAGGCGATCCGTACGTCCATCGTCACCGTCGTCGTCGCGGACTTCTTCCTGAGCTTCGCGATCTGGGGATCGACGACCACGGTCCGGATCACGGGGTGAGCGCCAGATGTTGATGGGCATCCAGCGCGACACCCGCGCCGAGCACGCCAAGCTCTTCGTCTCCGGGATCGCCTTCACGGTCACTCTCGCCCTGCTGATCACGCTCTGCGTGGCGATCTACCAGAAGGCGTTCGTGCAGTTCACGACGGTGAGCGTCGAGGCCGACCGGGCCGGCCTGCAGCTGCCGCGCTACGGCGACGTCCGCATGCACGGCGTCATCGTCGGTCAGGTCCGCGCGATCCGCCAGGACGGCAAGAAGGCCGTCATCGAGCTCGGCCTGGAGCCTGAGCAGGCCGAGCAGATCCCCGCCAACGTCAGCGTCGCGATCAAGCCGACGACGCTGTTCGGGCAGAAGTACGTCGAGTTCGTCGACCCCGAGGGGGAGCGGACCGGCGCACTGAGCGACGGCACCGTGATCCCGGCCGACCGGGTCCGCACCAGCGTCGAGCTCGACGTGATCCTGGCCCGGCTCTTCCCGCTGCTCAAGTCCATCCGTCCCCAGGACCTCAACAGCACCCTGCACGCCCTCGCCACCGCGCTCTCCGGCAACGGGGAGAAGCTCGGCGAGACCATGGTCCAGCTCAACGACTACCTCGAAGAGATGAACGTCCACCTCCCCACACTCGAACGCGATCTCGAAGACATGGCCGACGTCGCCGAGACCTACTCCATGGCCGCCCCCGACCTGGTCAAGGTCCTCGAGAACACCACGACCACCGCCAACACCGTCACCGAGCAGCGTGCCCGCCTCGGCGGCCTGCTCACCTCCGTGACCGGAGTCGCCGACACCTCCAAGAACCTGCTCGCCGAGAACGAGAAGGCGATCAGGTACGAGACCGAGCTGGCGGTGCCGCTGCTCAAGCTGCTCTCCGACTACTCGCCGGAGTACACCTGCCTGCTGCGGGGCCTCGACGACTACACCGAGCTGCTGGCGACCGTCTTCCAGCAGAACCGCGTGCGCCAGACGATGGTCCTCGACGGCACCCAGAAGCCGGCGTACGGCCGCGACGACCGCCCCGAGTGGGGCGAGATCGGCCATGGCCCGTGGTGCGACGGCCTGCCGAACCCGAAGGTGCCTGCCGGCCCGAACGAGCTCGAGAACGGCACCGAGGACGTCCCGTGGGCACCCGGAAACGGGGGTCTGCAGTGAACAAGCGCGATCTGAAGACCACGGTCGCCGGGACCAAGCTGGTCCTCTTCACCGTCCTCTCGATCCTCGTCACCGGCACCCTGGCCTCGATCATGGGCAACGTCGGCTTCGGCGACCGGGTGCCCTACCGTGCCGAGTTCACCACCGCCTCGGGTCTGAGCGAGGGAGACGACGTACGCGTCGCCGGCATCACCGTGGGCGAGGTGCTCTCCGTCGAGATCGAGGGCGGTGACCACGCGATGGTCACCTTCCGGGTCGACGGGACGGTGCCGCTGACCACCGCGAGCGGCGCCCAGGTGCGCTACCTGAACCTCGTCGGCGACCGTTACCTGGCCCTCACCCAGGACGCCGGACAGCAGTCGGGATCGGAGGGCACCCCCTTGCGGCAGGGACAGGCCATCGCGATGGCCAACACCACGCCGGCGCTCGACCTGACCGAGCTCTTCAACGGCTTCCAGCCCCTCTTCCAGGCGCTGCAGCCCAAGGACGTCAACAAGCTCTCCCTCAACCTGATCCGGGTGCTGCAGGGGGAGGGCGGCACGGTCGCGAGCCTCCTCTCCGAGACGGCGGAGCTGACCAGCGCCCTGGCCGAGCGTGACCAGCTGATCGGCGACGTGATCACCAACCTGTCCAAGACGCTCAACACGGTCAACGAGCACCACACCGAGCTGGCCGACCTGATCCAGCAGCTCAGCGGCTGGATGAAGGACCTGGCGCGCGACAAGGAGGCGATCGGCGACTCGATCTCCTCGATCGGCGACCTCACCGACGAGCTGGCCGGGCTGCTCACCGACGTACGCCCGTTCCTCAAGGAGGACATCAAGCAGCTCAAGCGCGTGGTGGACATCCTCAACAAGCCGGGCAACCAGAAGCTGCTCGACAGGACCCTCGAGCGGCTCCCGGAGACCCTCGAGTCGCAGGCGCGGATCGGCAGCTACGGCTCCTGGTACAACTACTACCTCTGCGACCTCGACTTCTCGATCAAGCTGCCCTCGCTCGGTGAGCTGCTCGACAACTCACCGGCCGTCAAGGCGATCCAGAAGCAGCTCGACAATGTGGCGTTCTACAGCCGGGCCGAGAGGTGCAAGCTCTGATGGCACACCACTCCGACACTCAGCTCAAGCGCACCGGCGTGATCACGATCGTCGTGATCGCACTGGCGCTCACCGCTGCGTTCAACCTGCGCAAGCTGCCGTGGTTCGCCGGCACCACCTACCAGGCCGAGTTCTCCGACACCAGCGGCCTGCACGTGGGCAACCGGGTCGAGATCGCCGGCATCCGGGTGGGACGGGTCAGCGACATCGAGATCGAGGGGGCCAAGGTGGTCGTCTCCTTCTCGGTGGACGGCACCGAGATCGGCCACCGCAGCGAGGCGAAGATCGGGGTGCTCAACCTGCTGGGGGAGAAATACCTCGACGTCACCCCGCAGGGCGGCCGGACGCTCGACGCCGGCGAGACGATCCCGCTCGCACGCACCAGCGCCGGCAGCGACATCGTCGGCACCTTCGGCGACCTCGCCGAGACGACCGAGGCGATCGACACCCAGCAGCTGGCCAAGGCGCTGACCACGATGTCGGGCACCCTTGACAAGGCCGGACCCGAGGTGCAGGGCGCCTTCCAGGGCATCGCCGCGCTCTCCCAGACGATCGCCGCCCGTGGCGACGAGCTGGAGTCGCTGCTCCAGGACGCCGAGCAGGTCGTCCAGCTCGTCAACGAGCGCAAGCAGGACATCGTCAGCGTGATGGAGAACGGCGACCAGGTCTTCGCCGAGCTCATCCAACGCCGCCAGGCCATCCACCAGCTGCTCGTCAACGCCACCGCCCTGGCCGAGCAGCTGCAGGCGCTGGTGAAGGAGAACCAGAAGCAGATCGGTCCCGCGCTGGACGCGCTCGAGCAGGCGCTGAAGTTCCTCAACGCCCGCGACGAGGACCTGACCAAGACCATCCAGAACTACGGGCCGTACGCGTCGATCCTGATCAACATCATCGGCACCGGCCCCTGGTTCGACGCCTACCTCGCCAACCTGACCGGCATCGTGAGCGGCGAGTTCGTGCCCGGACGACGACCAGGGATCGTGGAATGACAAAGAACTTCTGGGGCCGAAAGTGGGCCGCGCTGCCCATCGCGCTGGTGCTGATGTGCGGGCTGTTGCTCGTCTCCGAGGTGGCCGCGCCCGACACCAAGCTGGTCACCGCCAGCTTCCCGCAGGCGGTGAGCATCTACGAGGGCTCCGACGTGGTCATCATGGGGGTCAAGGTCGGCAAGGTCGCCTCGCTGGAGCCGAAGGGCGACCACGTCGACGCGGTGATCGAGTACGAGAGCGACTACAAGCTGCCCAAGGACGTGAAGGCGGCCATCGTCACCCCGACCCTGGTCGCGGACCGGTTCGTGCAGCTGACGCCGGCCTACACCGGTGGACCGACGATGGCAGACGGCGGGGAGATCCCGATCGAGCGCACCGCGGTGCCGGTCGAGCTCGACCGGATCTATGCGAGCCTGTCCGAGCTGACCACGGCCCTCGGGCCCAACGGTGCCAACAAGAACGGTGCGCTGAGCGACGTCCTGCGGGAGGGCGCCGACGCACTGGAGGGCAACGGCAAGATCGGTAACCAGGCGATCGCCGACATGTCCGAGGCGGCCCAGGTGCTCGGCGGCAACTCCGAGCAGCTCTTCAGCACCCTCTCCCAGCTCTCCGAGGTCACCAGGACGCTGGCCCGCAACGACGACACGACCGAGAAGTTCCTGACCGACCTCTCGGACGTCTCCACGCAGCTGGCCGGGGAGAGCGACGAGCTCGACCAGGCGCTGGTCGCGATCGCGCAGGCGGTCAAGGTGACCAAGTCCTTCGTGGAGGACAACCGCGACGCCTTGGTCGGCGACGTCAAGCAGCTCAACAAGACGCTCAACATCCTGGCCAAGGAGAAGGAGACGCTCGGCACCGTCATCGACCTGGCGCCGCTCGGGATCGGCAACCTGGCCGAGTCCTTCGACCCCGCGTCCGGATCGGTCGGCTTCCGGCTGCAGGTCGGTCCGATCGGCTCCGACCTCTCCAACATCCTCTGCATGGTCGTCGAGAACGACCAGATCCCGGGGGCCAAGGAGATCTGCGCACTGTTCAAGGCGCTGCTACCCAGCGGGGTCACCTCGGGGGTCGGCGGTGCGCTCACCGATGCCGCCGCTCCCACCGACCGGGATACCGCCACCGGGCTGCCGATCGAGACCCCGACAGGGAACTCCGGAGACAAGGCCAAGAAACCCGAGGTCGAGCCCGAGGTGGTCACCGAGGGCGGGATCGGAGCACTCTCGGGGTCGCTCCAGGACCTGATGTCAGGAGGCAAGAAATGAGGCGCGCATGGGCAGCCCTGGCGATGCTCGGCGTGGTCGCCGTGGCGAGCGGGTGCGGCGTACAGGCCTATGACCTGCCGCTCCCCGGCAAGGAGGTCGGCGAGGGCGAGGGCTACGTGGTCGTCGCTGAGTTCAACGACGTCGTCGACGTGGTGCCGCGCACCAAGGTGATGGCCAACGACGTCCCGGTCGGCCAGGTCGACAAGGTGGAGCGCGAGGGCTGGCACGCGAAGGTCACCATGACCCTTCGCAAGAACATCGAGCTTCCGGCCGACGCGCTGGCCAACGTACGCCAGACCAGCCTGCTCGGGGAGAAGTACATCGCCCTGGTGGCACCCGAGGGTTCCACGATCGCGAGTGCCGGGAAGCTGGGCGACGGCGCCACCATCGGGCTCGAGCGCACCAACCGCAACCCCGAGGTCGAGGAGGTGCTCGGCGCGCTCTCCTTCCTGCTGGCCGGCGGCGGAGTCGGGCAGCTGAAGACGATCAGCGACGAGCTCAACACCATGATGGACGGGCGCACCGGCGACATGCGGGCGCTGCTGGGCAACCTGGAGACCACGGTCGCCTCGCTCAACCAGCAGAAGGGCTCCATCATCAAGGCGATGGAGCAGGTCGACCGGTTGACCCGCACACTCAACAAGGAGTCCGCGAAGATCGAGGCGGCGATCGATTCCTTCGGACCCGCCCTCGAGGTGCTGCGCCAGCAGCACGCCGACCTGTTGAAGATGATGAAGTCGCTCGACCGCCTCGGTGTCGTGGCGACCCGGGTGATCAACCAGAGCGGCGCCAACCTGACCACGGCGCTCGACGAGCTGGCGCCGACGCTGCGCGAGCTCGCCGACGCCGGCGACTCGCTGCCCCGCGGCCTGATGATGGCGGCGAGCTTCCCGTTCCCCGAGAATGCCTCGGGGCTGGCGATGGGCGACTACTCCAACGCGCTGTTCCACATGGACCTCGACCTCAACAAGCTGGTCGGCAGCCTCACCAACGGCGAGTCCACCGGCATCCTGCCGCAGGTCCTCCAGATCTGTCTCTCCTACTCGAAGGGGTGCGCGGCGATCCAGCCCCTGGCCAAGTCGCTGTGCGACCTGACCAACCTCAATCTGGTGTGCTCGGTGGTCGGCAAGGAGGACACGCCGCTGAAGAAGGGCGAGAAGATGCCGAAGATCCCGGACGTCTCCGACCTGCTGCCCAAGAGCTCGACCTCGACCAAGACGCCGGGGCTCAACGACCTGGTGCCGGAGATAGCCGAGGGCCTCTCGAGTCCGACGGACACCGAGTCGCCCACGGCCGAGCCGACGACCGGAGGCCTGCTCGGCCTCCTCGGACTGCTGGGAGGCGGCAGCTGATGACACGGAGCGTCCGCAACAAGCTGGTCATCTTCCTCATCCTCGCCGCGGTCGGGATCTTCTACGTCTCGGCGGCCTACCTCGGCGTCGTCGACCGGGTCCTGGGCCGCCACGTGGACGTGTCGGTCGATCTGCCGGCCTCCGGCGGCCTCTACGAGGGCAGCGAGGTGAACTACCGCGGTATCGGCATCGGCCGGGTGGCCTCGATGACCGTCACCGAGGAGGGCGTACGCGCCGAGCTGGAGCTCGATCCGGGCACCGAGGTGCCGCGCGACGCCGAGGTGGAGGTCCACAACCTCTCGGCGGTGGGGGAGCAGTACATCAACTTCATCCCCGACTCCGCCTCCGGCCCCTACCTCGCCGAGGGCGACGTCGTGACCGCCGGTCCGGAGTCGATGCCCGGCACCACCGACGAGCTGCTCACCGAGCTCAACAGCTTCACCACCTCGATCAACGGCGAGGATCTGAGCACCGTCGTCGCCGAGCTCGGCACGCTGTTCCGCGGCAACGCCGAGAACCTGCGTACGTTGCTCGACTCGGGCTCCACGCTGGTCGATGAGGCCTCGGCGCACCAGAAGGAGACGATCCGTCTCCTCAACACCAGCCAGACCGTGCTCCAGACGCAGAAGGACCACAGCGGAGACATCCGCGAGTTCGCCAAGGGGCTCGAGGAGGTCACCGCGACCCTCGACAAGCGTGATCCGGAGCTGCGCGAGATCCTGCAGGGCGGCGAGGCGACCGCGGTGCAGGTGCAGTCGCTGCTCGACGGGCTGCAGCCGCTGCTGCCCGTCTTCCTGGCCAACCTCAGCACGGTCAACGAGGTGCTCACCGCCCGGCTGCCGGCGATCGAGCAGACCCTGGTGACCTTCCCGCGGGTCGTGGCCACCGGGTGGACCGGCTCGCCGGGTGACGGCTACGGTCACCTGTCGATGGGCTTCGTCTACACCACACCGCCATGCCAGAAGGGCTACAAGCCCGCCGACCAGTGGATCCCCGGCACCGTGATGGAGGACCAGCCGCTCTACCCGGCCAAGTGCACCGACGAACGTGCCCAGCCCGGCTACGAGGGCAACAACCCGATCATGCAGCGGGGTGTCAACATGGTGCCCGAGCCCGAGGGCGTGGGGAAGTACGTCACGACCTACGACCCGAAGACCGGGCGCACCAAGCTTCCCGATGGAAAGACGGTCACGATGTCCACCCCGACCGAAGACGGAGGCCTTGTCTCCGCCCTGTCCGACGACTCCTGGCGATCGATGATCCTGGGGGAGGAGTGAGCCAGATGCCATCCGACAACTCCCTCGACGTCAAGCTCTCCCTGGCCAGACTGGGGCGGGTCAACACCGTCCTCGCGGCGGTGGTGGTGGTCCTGGTCGTGCTGGCGGCCGCCGTCTTCATCGGTGGCGCCCGGGTGCTTCCCTGGACGACGCCCGCCGAGGCCGCAGCCGCCGACTACGACGAGGTGAAGGCGGTCGCCGAGGACGGCGTGATCGCCTTCCTCGACGTCGACTACCGCGACATGGACCCACGGATCCAGGCGGTCAAGGAGATCTCGACCGGCACCTTCGGCAAGGAGTACACCGCCATCGCCGAGCAGATCCGGCAGGCCGCGATCCCCGCCCAGACCGTCTCCAAGGGCAAGGTCAAGCAGGTCGGCATCCGCGCGATCGGGTCGAAGAAGGCGGTCGTGCTGGTGGCCGTGGACTCGGTCGTCACCAGCAGCCAGACCGCTGAGCTGAAGAAGAGCGACACCTGCCCCTACGACGGCGCGCGCTGCTCGAAGTACCGGTTCAAGGTGTCGCTGGACAAGACGAAGGACGGATGGCGCATGTCCGACCTGGCAGGAGTCAACTGATGACAGGCGTACGAGCGAACGGATCGGTCTCCACCGGCCAGAAGGAGTGCCCCTTCTGCGCGGAGACGATCAAGGCCGCCGCGATCAAGTGCCGTTACTGCGGCTCCGACCTGCTGCCTCCGGCCGAGGAGCAGGACAAGGACGTACGTGACGAGGCGGCCGCTCCGGAGGACGGCGCCGTCGGCGCCGCTGAGCCCGAGGACGCTGAGACCGAGGACGCTGAAACCGACGGCTCCGAGACCGAGGAAGAGTCTCAAGCTGAGGATGAGGGTGAGTCTGAGACCGAGGCGCGTGCCGGGTTCGCCGAGCGGTGGCTGGGCGACGGCAGCCGGGTGCTGACGGCCGTTCTCGGCGTACTCGTCCTGGTGGCCGGCGGCGTGCTCTGGCTGGCCATCGACCTGGCCTCGAACGACGACGTGGCGCCGAGCGGCGAGCTGACCGCGGCCGGGTCCCGGGCGGCGATCATGGAGCACTCGATCGGGCTGACCCAGACGGTGATGTCCTACCAGGCGGCCAGCGCGGAGAAGGACATCGCGGCGGCGAAGAAGCTGATGACGCCGGCGATGCAGAAGGACTACGAGAAGACGCTGCCGGGCGAGGACAAGCGCAAGGAGCAGGCCGATCTCGGCATCAAGGTCGACGCCGAGGTGGCGCCGCTCTCCGAGGAGGGCGCGAAGGCCGCCGAGGAGGGCAAGGCCTGCGTCGACGAGGACTGTGCCGCCTCCATCATCTCGGCCACCGAGGATTCCGCGGAGGTGCTGCTCTTCGTCAACCAGAGCGCGACCGCGCCCAAGACGAAGAACACCGTGGTCAGCCCGACCTGGGAGGTGCTGACGCTGGTCAAGGACGACGGCGGCTGGTTGATCTCCGAGATGACGGCCGCCTCCTAGTCCGCGACCCAGGTCTCATGATGAGGTTGTTCCCAGGGACATTCCTGTCCCTGCTATGGTAGAACGTGTTCTAGTTTCACTGCTCGAGGAGGGCACATGGCCGGCTCCCGCCAGTCCGTACAGCTGACCGACGCCGAGATCGAGGACTTCCTCGGCTCGCAGATGAAGGTGCAGGTCGCGACCGTCGGTGCCGACGGTGCGCCGCATCTGACCACGCTGTTCTACGTGCTCGACGAGGGCAAGATCGCCTTCTGGACGTACGGGTCCTCCCAGAAGGTCCGCAACCTGCGGCGCGACCCGCGGGTCACCTGCCTGGTGGAGGACGGCGTGGACTACTTCGAGCTGCGTGGGGTGAGCATCACCGGGACGGCGAGGCTCGTCGAGGACTACGACGAGATCAAGGGCATCGGGTCGCGGGTGATGACCCGGATGGCCGGTGGAGCCGACTTGGGGGAGCTCGGCGAGGACCTGGTCTCGAAGCAGGCGCACAAGCGCGTCGGCATCGTCATCGAGCCCGACAAGGTCGCCAGCTGGGACCACCGCAAGCTGGGCGCGCTGCCCGGCCAAGGCTGAGCTCAACGACGGCGAAGGACAAAGGAGACCGACATGGCAAAGGTGATCGCGGACTTCGACCTGTGCGAGTCCAACGGGATGTGCGAGGCGTTCGCTCCCGACGTGTTCGAGATCGATGACGACGACTTCCTGCAGATCGAGGACCCGACGGTGACCGACGAGAACCGCGACCGCGTCGAGCAGGCCGTGGCCGGCTGCCCCAAGGCGGCCCTGAGGATCGAGGAGTAGCACCACGTGAGCATCGACTTGGATGGCAAGCGGGCGATCGTCACGGGCGCCGGAGCGGGTCTCGGGCGTGCCGAGGCCGTCGCCCTGGCCCGGGCCGGGGCCCGGGTGGTGCTCAACGACCTGCCTGGTGCGGCGGAGGAGGCGGCCGAGGAGATCCGCGGCTTCGGCGGCGAGGCGGTGATCGCGGCCGGCGACGTGAGCGAGCGCGCCACCGCCGACGCGATGCTCGCCGCGGCCGTCGACGGCTTCGGCGGGCTCGACATCGTGGTCAACAACGCGGGCATCACCCGCGACAAGATGCTCTTCAACATGTCGGACGAGGAGTTCGACCTCGTCGTACGCATCCACCTCCGTGGCCACTTCCTGCTGACCCGCAATGCCTCGGCGCACTGGCGCTCGGTGGCGAAGTCGACGGGCGCACCGGTGGACGCCGCGGTGGTGAACACCTCCTCGGAGGCGTTCCTGTCCGGGCCTCCCGGACAGGCCAACTACGGCGCCGCGAAGGCCGGGATCACCGCGCTGACGATGTCGACGGCGCGCTCGATGGGCCGTTCCGGCGTACGCGCCAACGCGATCTGCCCGCGGGCCGCGACCGCGATGACCGAGGGTGTGCTCACGGGTGACTCCTACGGCGCCGAGCACGTGGCGCCGCTGGTCACCTACCTCGCCTCGCCGGCCGCCGCCGCGATCACCGGGCAGGTCTTCGTCGTCTACGGCGGGATGATCGCCGTCCTCGCGCCACCCACGGTGGCCGAGCGCTTCGACAACGCGGCCTGGGACATGGACTCGCTCGACAAGCAGGTCGGCGGCTGGTTCGCCGACCGCGACCCCGAGGCCGGCTTCTCGGCCGACTCGATCATGCAGCTCAAGCTGAAGGACGACAAGGAGCAGTGATGGCACGTCTCGCGGGCAAGATCGCGATCGTCACCGGTGGCGCGCAGGGCCAGGGGGCCGCGATAGCGCGCGCCTTCGTGGCGGAGGGTGCCAAGGTCGTCATCGCCGACGTGGCCGACGAGCCAGGGAAGCTCCTCGCCGAGGAGCTGGGTGAGGCGGCGCTCTTCGTGCACCACGACGTGAGCTCGGAGGAGTCTTGGACCGCGCTGGTGGCCGAGACCGCCGAGGCGTACGGCCCGGTCAACGTCCTCGCCAACAACGCCGGCATCCTGCGCTTCGGCGAGATCCTGACCCAGCCGGTCGAGGAGTTCGAGCTGCTGTGGCGGGTCAACACCCTCGGCTGCTTCCTCGGGATACGCTCGGTGATCACGACGATGAAGGAGAACGGTGGCGGCTCGATCATCAACGCCTCCTCGATCGAGGGCCTGGCGGGGATGGCGTTCGTGGCCGGCTACACCTCCACCAAGTTCGCCATCCGCGGCATGACCAAGGCCGCCGCCCTCGAGCTCGGCCCCAGCGGCATCCGGGTCAACTCGGTCCACCCCGGCATGATCGACACCTCGATGACCCGCGGCGTCGGCGCCGATGACGCCGCCATGGAGTTCGGTGCCTCGAAGGTCGCCCTCAAGCGCGTCGGCCACCCGGCCGACATCGCGCCCCTCTACGTCTACCTGGCCTCCGACGAGTCCGGCTTCGTCACCGGCGCCGAGATCGCCATCGACGGCGGCGCCACCGCCACCCACGCCTTCGGCGGCTGACCGCGGCCGAGGCGTCACCCGCGCCGGCCGAGGCGTCACGTACGTCGGCCGAGATGTCACCACGGGGATATCTCGCCCGACGGGGGTGACGCCTCGGCGTGGGTGAGTCGGCCACGCGAGAGGCCGACCTCCGGCATACTGCGGCGCGAAGGTTTCAGTCAGCGGGGACGAACCGAAGGCCATCTGAACATGTCTCGACGACGCGGTGCGTTCGCCACCGTTGCGGTGCTCAGCGCGTTCGCGTTCCTCTACAGCCTGGCCTTGGCGATCCCGGTGTACGTCGGCGACATCTCAGCGCTGTGGAGCACACGAGGATTCGCCTGGTTCGGGGACGTGCTGGCCCGGATGGTCGATGGGTTCTCGTTCCTGTGGGGATCGGCGGTGATGAGCGAGGGATATCCCGTCGCACCGGTGTCAGGTTGGCCGACCGCGGTGTTCACGGCCCTGCTCGTGGCTCTGGTCTACGCGAGCCTGCGTACGGCCTCGGACGGCGCCTACGCGGTTGCCGGGCGTGTGCTGTGCGCGAGCGTTCTCGCGGGAGGCCTGACGAACCTCTTCGTGATCTTCCAGACCGTCCTCGGAATCCGCGGCGGGCCGTCGTCATTGCCGGCGGTCATCTGGGTGGTGCCCGACGACGGCATCTGGCTTGGTCTGGTCGTGGGTGTGGTCGGCGGCTACGCGGCCTATGCGGCCGCGGCGTTCGCCCAGATTGCCGCTCTCGCCCTGCGCGCGGGCGGCGGAACGGACGATGACGGCGCGACGCCGGAAGCGTCGAGGGAGGTCTTCGGACGGGCGCGTGCTGCCCGGATCGCGACGTGGGGCGTGCTGCCGATACTCGTGCTGGCTCTCGTCGGAGGCTTCGTCTGGGACTACGGTCCGGACGCGGACCCGTACGGGACGGACGTGGGTCCTCGCGAGGCGTGGGTCCGCCTGGTCTGGTTCGCCCATGCCAGCCTCTCGCCGCCGCACAACCCGCATTCCCTCAGCGGCAGCTTCGACACCTCGGTCTGGTTGCCGCCGGCCTTGGGTTCGGCCGCTCTCGCGGTGCTGGTGTGGCTGGTGATCCTGGTGGTCGTGACGCGATGGCCACGCGAGGGAGGGCCGGGCGTACTTTCGATCGTGCTGCTGTGCTGGGGCGTCCTGACAGTGCTCGCCGCGGTTGTCGGCCTGTTCGTCGGCGCGCTCGCGCCGGAGGACGAGTTCGCCCTGGCGACTCCCTACTGGGCGCTCGACACCGCCGCTCGGGGCGTTCGATTCGCTGTCTGTTTCGGCTGGATCACCGGCGTCGCGGTGGCCATCGCCCACCGATTCTCGAGAGGAGCGCAGGCTGATGCCGAAGCAGAGGTCGAGTGAGGCCGATGCCTCCAAGCAGGGGCGGCTGGCGTCATTGGTGAGGAAGCCGGCCACCTGGGTCGTCGGCGTGATCCTGGTGGCTCTGGCCGCCACCTTCACCTCCGGCCTGCAGAGCCTGTTCGCCGGCCTGCTGCCCGACGGCTGGAGCGAGCCGGGCGACGGCATCAAGGTCGTGGACGTACGCCGTCAGCCGGTGAGCGGTCGTGTGCTGATCCCGAACGCCGACGCCGGGCGGTTCGAGAGCCGGAGCGATGCGACGGAGTCGATCAACGACCCCGAGTGGGAGGCCCAGCACGAGTGGTACGCCGCCGGCTACATCACCTGGGAGCTGACCCTCGTCGGGCGCCACAGTGACCCGGTGGTGATCACCGACCTGCGTCCCGAACGGACCGGACCGTGCACGAAGCGGCTCGAGGCCGGAACGCTCGTCGAGGACCTCCCGCAGGGTGAAGGCACAAAGATCGAGCTGACGACGGCCATCGACGCGAACGTCCCCCAGCTGACCTCGGCGAAGGACGGTTCGGCGTACTTCGACGGTGGGACGGTCACGCTGGCCAAGGGCGAGACCGTGGTGATCTCGATCGAGGCGACCAGCGCGGGACCTACCTGCCAGTGGGTGCTCGAGGCCGACTACGTCGACCACGGCAAGCGCGAGACGATGACGATCAAGGCGCCCGGCGACCGACCGTTCGCTATCACCGGTTGGGCCGAGGGCCATCCGTACGATCTCACCTGGAACGGAAGCTGCGACCACGCGATGACACCCGAGGAGGCGGCGACCATCGAGAAGCCGACCGACTGCAACTAGGCCGAGGCGTCAGCTACGTCGCTCGACACGTCACTGCGGTGCCGACTCGGCCGACCGGAGTGACGCTTCGGCCGACCGGAGTGACGCCTCGGCAGGGTCAGCGGAGCAGGAGGCGTACGGCTACGTCGATCGACTTCTCGACGTCCTCGGAGTCCATGCGGCCGGTGACCCAGGAGATCAGGGCGGAGAGCCATACATCCGAGATGATCCGGATGATGGCGGCCTCCTCCTCGGTGACCTCGCCGTGGTCGGGGGTGCCGTGCATGGCGCGGGCGATGACGGTGGTCAGGCTGGTGCCGACCTCGTGGATCTCGCCGGTCACCGACTGGTCGGCGAACATGAAAGCGCGGACCAGGGCCTCGGTGAGCTTGGGCTGCTTCTGCAGGGCGCGGGTGCGGCGGTTGAGGACGTACATGATCCGCTCGTGGGCGGTGTCGCCCGGCGTCGCGCGGATGGCGGAGCGGTCGACGTCCTTGGTGAACTCACGCGCCAGCGCGGAGACCAGCAGATGGATCTTCGAGGGGAAGTAGCGGTAGAGGGTGCCGAGCGCGACCTCGGCCTGCTCGGCTACCGCGCGCATCTGCACGGCGTCGAAGCCGCCCTCGGCGGCGAGCTTGATCGTGGCGTCGAGGATGCGCCGGCGGCGCTCTCGCTGGGCCGCGGAACCGCCGGTGGGTGCGGTGGCCGGGGTAGGGCCGTCGGTGTCTCGTGGCTCCGTGCTGACGGACGTCACTGGTTGTCCCCCCTAGGACTATGACCGGATCTCGATCTGTGGATCTCAGGCTAACCGCATCGGCGCCCGAGAGTGAAACACGTTCTTCCGTGAGTCTAGACTTGTAACACGTTCTACATCAGTCTCTATTCCAGAGGCCGCGGAAATAGTAGGAGGTTCCTGTGCCGATCGGCATCACCGACGAACACCAAGCCCTCAGCGAAAGCTTGTGCGATTGGGCCAAAGGGCTGGGCGGCATCGCGCTCGCCCGCGCCGCCGAGGGCGTCGCCTCCGCAGGTTTCGGCGAGGTGTGGCGAGGTGTCGAGGAGTACGGCGTCGCCGCCATCGCGGCGCCCGAGCCGAACGGTGGTGGCGGAACGCTGCTGGACGCGGCCGTCGCGCTCGAGGCCTGCGCCCACGAGCTGCTCCCGGGTCCGCTGCTGGGCAGTGCGGTCGCGGCCTTCCATGCCGGCGCGGCCGGGCTCGGCGACGTGGTGGGTGCTGTCGCCGCCGGGGGCTGCGGGATCGCGCTCGACCCGGTCCTGGAGCTCGGTGAGCGCCTGCGAGGAACGGTTCCCGTCGTCTACGACGGCGGGGGATCGGCACGTCTGCTGCTCGGCGCCCGCGGGTCCGATGGCGCGGAGCGCTGGTTCTTCGTCGCGGCCGAGCAGGTCGACGTACGTCCCCAGGTGGGCCCCGATCTGACCAGGCGGGTCGCCGAGGTGAAGGTCGACGTCGACGCCGGCGAGGCGGTCGAGGTCCCGGGACTGCGCGTCGAAGCGGTGCGGCGTACGGCACTCACCCTCGCTGCCGCCGAGGCCGCCGGGATCGCGCGGTGGTGCCTGACGACGGCCGTGGAGTACGCCAAGGTGCGCGAGCAGTTCGGCGCGCCGATCGGGTCGTTCCAGGCGATCAAGCACCTGTGCGCCCAGATGCTGGAGACGGCCGAGGCGGTGGCCGCGACCGCCTGGGACGCGGCCGCCTCGGCCGACGACGCCGATCCCGATCAGTGGTCCTTCGCCGCCGAGGTCGCGGGTGCCACGGCGATCGACGGCGCCGTCATGGCTGCCCAGGACTGCATCCAGGTCCTCGGCGGCATCGGCTTCACCTTCGAGCACGACGCCCACCTCTACCTGCGCCGCGGGGTCGCCCTGCGCAGCCTCCTCGGTGGCGGCGACGCCCACGCGGTCGCGCTGGCCGGGCACGCCGTGGCCGGGGTACGCCGCTCGGTCCGTGTCGACCTCGACGGCAAGGACGAGGCGGTCCGTCCCCGAGTGCGGGAGGCGGTCGCGACGGTCGCGGCGCTTCCCGAGGCGGAGCGTCGCGACGCGCTCGTCGACGCCGCTCTGCTCGCGCCGCACTGGCCCGCTCCGTACGGCCTCGGTGCCGGTCCTGTCGAACAGCTCGTGATCGACGAGGAGCTCACCGCGGCCGGGGTGTCCCGCCCCGACATCAAGATCGCGGGCTGGGCCGTGCCGACCATCCTCAAGCACGGCACCGACGCCCAGCGTGAGCGGTTCGTCGAAGCCTCGCTGCGCGGTCGGATCGTCTGGTGCCAGCTCTTCAGCGAGCCCGGCGCCGGCTCCGACCTGGCCTCGCTGGCCACCCGCGCCGAGCGGGCCGACGGGGGCTGGCGGCTGACCGGCCAGAAGGTGTGGACCTCCCTGGCGGCCGAGGCCGACTGGGCCATCTGCCTCGCGCGGACGAACCCCGAGGTCCCCAAGCACAAAGGCATCACCTACTTCCTGGTGGACATGCGCAGCGAGGGGATCGACGTCCGCCCGCTGCGCGAGCTGACCGGTGACGCGCTCTTCAACGAGGTGTTCCTCGACGACGTGTTCGTGCCCGACGAGCTCGTCGTGGGCGATGTCGACGGCGGCTGGCGCCTGGCCCGCACGACGCTGGCCAACGAGCGGGTCGCGATGGCCTCGACCAACCTCGGCGGCAGCGTCGAACGCGCCGTCGAGCTCGCCAAGGACCGCGGCGAGTCCGATCTCGCCCGGGTGGGCCATGCCGTCGCGCTCTCCACGGTCTGCGCGCTGCTCGGCGTCCGCTCCACGCTCAAGGCGCTCGCCGGGCGCGGACCCGGCGCGGAGTCCTCGGTGGTCAAGCTCTTGACCGTACGCAACCGCCAGGACGCCTCCGAGCTCGTCGTCGACCTCCTCGGTCCGCTGGCGCTCACCGACGACCCGCAGGTCCGTGAGGACCTGCACCAGTCCCAGCTCACCCGCTGCCTCTCCATCGCCGGCGGCACGACCCAGGTGCTCCGCAACGTGGCCGCCGAGCAGATCCTCGGCCTGCCCAGATAGTCAGAGCCGCCACAGCTGCGAGCCGCTAGGCTGCTCGGGTCGAACCTTTACCCAGGGAGGCGGCGCTTGTCGGTGAAGACGATGCGCGTGACGGGCAGCGCGCGACGCGGCCATTCCACCATCGGGGCGGCGCTCTCGGAGGCTGCCGGCTCGCTCAGGGAGACCAGGATCCTGATCGAGCCGGGGACCTACGACGAGCAGCTGGTCGTGCGTGGAAACGTGTCGCTGGTTGCCCGGGAGCCCGGATCGGTGACGATCCGCTCGTCCGCGGGCCAGGTTCTCGACAGCGACGGCACGGTGAGACTGTCGGGGCTGCGGTTCCATGCCGATGCAGGCGAGGCGGTCGTCTGTCGGGGTGGGTCGCTCGAGGCTCATGAGATCGACGTCGAGACCCGCGGTCGCATCGCTCTCTGGGCCGCGCCGGGCACCCGGGTCGAGGCGCGTGACTCCACCTTCCGTGGTGGACGGGTGCTCTTCGCCGGAGCCGTGGGCGTCGTCGTGAGCTGTGAGCTGTTCGACTGTCCGGACAACGCGATCGCGGTGATCGAGGGTGCGCGCCTCGATGTTCGCGACTGCCGCGTCGAGCGTCCTCGGCACAGCGCGGTCCGTGTCGAGGCGGGCTCGTCCGCGACGATCCTCTCGGGCCGCTTCGTCTCGTGCCACGACACGATGGTCGCGGTCATCGGCGCTGCCGCGCGGGCCGAGATCGACGGCACGACCATCGAGGACACGGGCACCGCGATCGGCTTCGCCGAGGGCGCGACCGGAAGCGTACGCAACGTGACGGTGCGCCAGGCCCGGCACGCGCTCTCCTCACGCTCGGGTGCGAACCCGACAGTGAGCGACTGCGCGTTCCTGGACTGTCTGGAGACCGGGATCAACATCTCCGAGCGAGGCGCTGGAACCTTCAGCGACTGCGTCATCCGAGACCCCGGGGCGATCGGGGTGTTCATCAAGGGTGACGGCGCGGACGTGGGCCGTTGGGGCGCGGTCGACGTCAGCCGCTGCACGATCGAGGGCTCGTCGGTGGGGATCGCCGTCGAGGGGGCTGAGGGCCGCTTCCGCGACTGTCGGCTGAATCGGCTCAGTTTCGCGGGCGTCAGGCTTCTCGGGGCCTCGTCGGCGACCTTCGACGAGCTGGTCGTCACCGACACCCCGGTCGGACTGGACGCCCGAGGGACGTCGGTGGGGAGGTTCGGTCGGGCAAGGCTCAGTGAATGCCGCCCGCTCGCCGTCTCGGCGGTGGACGGGGCCCGGTTGACGATCTCGGAGAGCGTCGTGGCGGACTCGGGGGCCGGCGCCGGCGTCCAGGGCTCGGCGAGCCTGGTGGTGAAGAGGTCCGAGCTGCGCGACCTGGAGTCGTTCGGGATGATCGCGATGGCCACCAGCACCCTGGTCCTCGAAGGCAGCCGACTCCGGGGCCCCGGAGCGATCGGCGTCATCGGGCTCCATGACGCCCTCGTCGACGTCAGAGACACCACGGTGGAGGACGCGGCTGACATCGGCTTCCGTCTGCTCGACAAGTGCAGCGGTCAGATCGCCGGGTGCACCGTGACGGCAGCCGCCGGGCTCGCGGTGACCAAGAACGACTACGTGCGTGTCGTCGGACTGACCTCCTCGCTTCGGACCGTCATGACCAGCGCTGCGAGTGCGAAGGACCAACTCGTCGCGCAGGTGACGAACATCTACAACACGCCGATCTTCTTCAAGGAGTTCAGCGGGCAGATCGCCATGGGCAACGAGTCCGTGGAGCAGGTCCAGAAACGTGAGGGAGAAGATCGATGAGCGGCAGCGGTGACGGCGGGAACATCTACAACGAGCCGATGTTCTTCGGCGACTTCAACGGGCAGATGGCGATGGGCAACCGGAAGAGCGTCCAGCATCAGTCCATCTCGGTGGGTGCAGGGGAGGACATCGCGACGGTCGTCGCCCAGGTGCTGAAGCAGCTCGGCGCCCTCGGGCTCCCCGAGGACGACTTGAACGACGCGGTCGTCCAAGGCCGGGTGGTCCTGGCGGAGGTCGCCAAGGAGGAGCCTGATCGCACCGTCGTACGCCGGGGCATCAACTACCTCAAGGGCGTGGTCGCGGGGATCGCGACCGGTGCCGTCGTAGGCGCGAACCAGGGCGCAGCCGAGATTGGTCAGCAGATCGTCCGTGATCTGGGCAACCTGATCCTCTGAATCTGCAGACCGACCCTCGCGCCACGAAGTAGAACACGTTACAGTTTCGGCATGGGAGACGAGACGCTCGATGCCGTACGCAGCGTGGTGGCCGAGGTCCTTGCCCGCGAGACCGACCGGGGTGACTGGTCGGCCTGGGCGAGTGCCGGCCTGACCGCGCTGCCCGTGCCGGAGGCCCAGGGTGGCGAGGGGTTCGGGCTGACCGAGGTCGCGGTCCTGCTGCGGGAGGCGGGCCGGAACGCGGTGCGGGTGCCGGTCTGGGAGACGCTCGCCGTCGGCGCGCTGACGCTCGCCCGCCACGGGACGTCCGAGCAGCAGGACGCGATCCTGCCCGGCGTGGCGAGCGGCGAGACGCTGCTGACCCCGGCGTGGCTCGAGCCGGGACGACCACAGAAACCGTCGGCCGCCTACCGCGACGGCACCGTCAGCGGTCGCAAGACCGCAGTGACCTACGCCGCCGAGAGCTCGCGCCTCCTGGTCACCGCGACCGCCGAGGAGACCGGGGAACCGGTGGTGGTGCTCGTCGATCCAAGCGGTCCGGGCGTCACGCTGGCTCCTGCGAGCACGTCGGGTGAGCCGGCCCAGCACACCGTGGTGCTCGACGGTGCCGCGGCAGAGCCGCTGGGCGAGGGAGCCTACGAGACTCTGACCGGCCTCGCGACCGCCGGGCTGGCGGTGAGCGCCGCGGCCGTGCTTGCCGGCGCGCGGGATCTCACCGCTGCCTACGTGAAGAACCGGCAGCAGTTCGGCCGTGCCCTCGCGGAGTTCCAGGCGGTCGCGCTGCAGATGGCAGACGTCTACGTCACCTCCCGCACGCTCGACCTCGCTGCCGACAACGCGGTCGCCGCCATCGCGGACCAGCGAGCCGCGACGGTCGACCTGAAGGTCGCCGCCTACTGGGCCAGCCATGTCGCGCCGTACGCCTTCCGCACCTGCCACCACCTCCACGGCGGCATGGGGGTGGACGTGACCTACCCCCTGCTCGGGTTCACGACCTGGGGCACCGACATCGCCCATCTGCTCGACACCCCGGCCGAGGCCGTCCCGGTCGAGACCGAGGGGACCAAGAACCTCGAGCTCACCGAGGCCCAGCGATCGCTGAAGGCCGAGGTCAGAGCCTATTTCGCAAGCTTGGCCCACGAAGAGCCGGCTGATCCCGGCCCGGAGGGCTCCTGGGACCGGCACGGCCCGACGTACCAGAAGCTCATCAAGCAGCTCGGCGACGACGGCTGGATGGGCGTCGGCTGGCCGAAGGAGTACGGCGGCCACGGTCTCGGCGAGGTCGAGCAGACGATCTTCGCCAACGAGGCGCAGTACGCCGACGTCCACCTGCCCTCGGTGACCCTGCAGACAGTCGGCCCGACGCTGATCCGCTACGGCTCGACGAAGCAGAAGGACCTCTTCCTCAACCGGATCCTGGCCGGTGAGGTGCACTTCGCGATCGGCTACTCGGAGCCCGAGGCCGGCACGGACCTGGCCAGTCTCCGCACGACGGCGAGGCTCGACGGAGACCACTACGTCGTCAACGGCCAGAAGCTGTGGACCACCGGCGGCCACGCCGCCGACTACATCTGGCTCGCGTGCCGCACCGACCCGGACGCCCCCAAGCACAAGGGCATCTCGATCCTGATCGTCGACACGAGCGACCCGGGCTTCTCCTGGACCCCGATCATCACCGCCGACGGTTCCCACCACGTCAACGCGACCTACTTCAACGACGTGCGCGTCCCGGTCGACATGTTGGTGGGGGAGGAGAACAAGGGCTGGAAGCTGATCACGACCCAGCTCAACCACGAGCGCGTCATGCTCGGCCCGGCCGGTCGCATCGAGGGTCTGCGCGACCGCGTCCTGCGTTGGGCGACCGCTCAGGGCATTGCCGACAGCCCGGACGTACGCGCGCAGATCGGGAAGACCACCGCGGTCTTCCGCGTCAACGAGCTGCTCAACTGGGAGGTCGCGCGGGCGGCCGAGAGCGGCGAGATCGAGGTCGCCGACGCCTCCTCCTCGAAGGTCTTCGCCGCCGACCAGGTCCAGCACCTGCTCGCCGATCTGATCGCACTGGTCCACCGGCACGGCGATCCCGGCGATCCGGTCACCAGGAGCCTGCTCGACTATCTCGACGCCCAGGCGAAGCGGAACCTCGTGCTCACCTTCGGTGGCGGCGTCCAGGAGGTCCAGCGCGAGCTGATCGCGATGTTCGGTCTCGAGATGCCGAGGGTGCCCCGATGAACGCGGAGAAGCAGTTGCTCGTGGACGAGGCCGTTCACGAGAAGATCATGGCCGCCGCCGAGGAGGTCAAGGCGTGGGGCGAGGCCGCGGAACGCGACGCCCGCGACCTGGTCAACCAGCCCACGATCAACAACTGGCTCGAGGCGATGGGCCTGGAGTCCGAGCGGTTCCACCAGGGCGAGGCTCCGCCGTCGATGGCGCAGGTGTGGACGATGTACGGCCAGGGTGGTCGTCATCCCGACCGCGATCCGCTGCACGCGATGATGAACGTCCTCACCGACGCCGGCTTCAACGGCGTCCTCGGCACCAACTCCGAGCAGAGCTATGACCGCTACCTCCGCGTCGGCGAGCAGGTGCGGGTCACCACCGCGCTCGACTCGGTCGTCGGCCCGAAGAGCACCGGCATGGGTGTCGGCTACTTCGTCACCTCGAGGAGCACTTGGTACGTGCGCCACGAAGATGGGCACAGCGAGCGGGTCGCGACCATGCTGTTCCGGGTTCTCAAGTTCGTCCCCAAGGTGACGGCATGAGCGGCCCGGTGCGGCCGGTGATCGGCCGGGACAACGCGTACTTCTTCGAAGGCACCGCGAAGCAGGAGCTGCGGATCCAGAGCTGCAACGCCTGCGGAACGCTCCGGCATCCGCCGGGCCCGGCGTGCCTGGCCTGTGACGCCTACGACCGCGGCTACGTCGTCGCGAGCGGCGAGGGAACGGTCTACTCGTTCACCGCGATCCATGCCCCGAAGCTCCCTGGCAAGGAGCTCCCGCTGGTGGTGGCGCTGCTGGACCTGCCCGAGGGCGTACGCATCGTGGCGGAGGTGACCGGCGTGCCACCCGAGGGCGAGGACGCCCTGCAGATCGGCGAACGACTCGTCGTCGACTGGAACGTCATCGACGAGGAGCTGACGCTCCCGATCTGGAGGAGGCCATGAAGGTGCGTACCGGAGAGAAGATTCCCGTCTGGGAGCTCCCGATCACCCCGACGCTGGTCGTCTCGACCGCGATCGCGACGCGCGACTTCCAAGACGTGCACCACGACCGCGACCGTGCCCAGGCTGCCGGCTCGAAGGACATCTTCATGAACATCCTGACCTCGACGGCGCTGTGCGAGCGCTACGTCACCGACTGGGCGGGGACCGACGTGCAGATCAAGGGGATCTCGATCCGCCTGGGCGCCCCCGCCTACCCCTACGACACGCTGTCGTTCTCCGGCGAGGTCACCGAGGTGGCCGACGGTGTCGCCACCATCAAGGTCACCGGCTCGGTCTCCCTCGGTGCCCATGTGACCGGGACCGTGAGGGTCGCCGCATGAGCCTGAGCAACAAGGCGGCGATCGTCGGCATCGGCGCGACCGAGTTCTCCAAGGAGTCGGGGCGCTCCGAGCTCCAGCTCAGCGTCGAGGCGACCCGGGCGGCGCTGAAGGACGCCGGGCTCACCCCGGCAGACGTCGACGGGCTGACCACGTTCACCATGGACACCAGCTCAGAGATCGCCCTGGCCCGCGAGCTCGGCCTCGGCGACCTGCGGTTCTTCTCCCGCATCAACTACGGCGGCGGCGCCGCGTGCGCGACGATCCAGCAGGCCGCGATGGCGGTCGCGACGGGCGTCGCGGACGTCGTCGTCGCCTACCGCGGATTCAACGAGCGCTCGGGCCAGCGGTTCGGCCAGGTGCAGTCGTGGGCCGCGCAGCAGGTCAACACCAACGGCATCGACAACTCCTGGACCTACCCGCTCGGCCTCTCGACCCCGGCGGCGACGGTCGCGATGCAGGCGCGCCGCTACATGCACGACTACGGCGTGACCAGCGCCGACTTCGGTGCCGTCGCCGTCGCCGACCGGCGCCACGCCGCGACCAACCCGAAGGCGTTCTTCTACCAGAAGCCGATCACGCTCGAGGACCACCAGGCCTCCCGGATGATCGCCGACCCGCTGCACCTGCTCGACTGCTGCCAGGAGTCCGACGGTGCGGTCGCGATCGTCGTCACCGGTCCCGAGCGGGCCCGTGACCTGGCCAATCCGCCGGTCACCATCGCCGCGGCCGCCCAGGGCAGCGCCGCCGACCAGTACGTGATGACCTCCTACTACCGTGACGAGATCGGCATCCCGGAGATGGGCGTGGTCGCCAAGGACCTCTGGCGCCAGTCCGGTCTCACCCCGGCCGACATCGACACCGCCGTGCTCTACGACCACTTCACCCCCTACGTACTCATGCAGCTCGAGGAGCTCGGCTTCTGCGGCAGGGGAGAGGCCAAGGACTTCGTACGCGACGGGGCCATCGAGCTCGGCGGCCGCCTCCCGATCAACACCCACGGCGGCCAGCTCGGCGAGGCCTACCTGCACGGCATGAACGGCATCGCCGAGGGCGTACGCCAGGTGCGCGGCACCTCGGTGAACCAGGTCGCCGGCGCCGCGCGCGTGCTCGTCACCGCGGGCACCGGCGTACCCACGAGCGGGCTGGTCCTGACCTCCTCCTGACCGCGCGCTGAAAGTTTGCGCAAACACTTGCACCGTCAGATCCCTTTCTGGCGGTGCAAGTTCTTTCTGTGGCCTCCTGAGGGTTGACGTGTGACGGCGATCACCCTACGGTCTCTCTGCAAGATCTTGCAGCAAGATTCAGCCTTCGACATAGGAGGAACCATGGCCAGACAATCCATCGCCAGAACCGCCATGGCTGCCGCACTTGCCCTCTCGGCGGGAGCTGCTGTCGCGCTCACGATCCCGGTCTCGGCACAGGCCGCGCCACCGGGAGACAAGGACGTCACCGCGGTGATGTTCGAATGGAACTTCGCCTCCGTAGCCAGGGAGTGCACCACCACCCTCGGCCCGGCCGGCTACGGCTACGTGCAGGTCTCCCCACCCCAGGAGCACATCCAGGGTGGGCAGTGGTGGACGTCCTATCAGCCCGTCAGCTACAAGATCGCGGGCCGGCTGGGCGACCGCACCGCTTTCAAGAACATGGTCGACACCTGCCATGCCGCCGGTGTGAAGGTCGTCGCCGACGCCGTCATCAACCACATGTCCGCGGGCTCCGGCACCGGCACGGGTGGCTCGTCCTACAGCAAGTACGACTACCCCGGTCTCTACTCGTCCTACGACCTCGACAACTGCACCGCACAGATCAGCAACTACCAGGACCGCACCAACGTCCAGGAGTGCGAGCTGGTCGGCCTCGCCGACCTCGACACCGGCGAGGACTACGTACGCGGCAAGATCGCCGGCTACCTCAACGACCTGCTCTCGCTCGGCGTCGACGGCTTCCGGATCGACGCCGCCAAGCACATGGCCGCCTCCGACCTGGCCAACATCAAGTCGCGCCTGAGCAACCCGAACGTCTACTGGAAGCAGGAGGCCATCTACGGCGCGGGGGAGGTCGTCTCGCCCAGCGAGTACCTGGGCAACGGCGACGTCCAGGAGTTCCGCTACGCCCGCGACCTGAAGCGGGTCTTCAACAACGAGAACCTCGCCTACCTGAACAACTTCGGCGAGGGCTGGGGCTACATGTCCTCGGGCAGCTCGGCCGTCTTCGTCGACAACCACGACACCGAGCGCGGTGGCGACACGCTCAACTACAAGGACGGCGCGAACTACACCCTGGCCAACGTCTTCATGCTGGCCTGGCCCTACGGCTCGCCCGACATCAACTCGGGCTACGAGTGGAGCGACAAGGACGCCGGCCCGCCCAACGGCGGCGCGGTCAACGCCTGCTGGCAGGACGGCTGGAAGTGCCAGCACGCGTGGCCGGAGATCAAGAAGATGGTCGCCCTCCGCAACACCGCTCGCGGCCAGTCCGTCACCAACTGGTGGGACAACGGCGCCGACGCCATCGCCTTCGGTCGAGGCAGCAAGGCGTACGTCGCGATCAACCACGAGTCCGGCTCGCTGACCCGCACCTTCCAGACGTCGCTGGCGGCGGGCGCCTACTGCGACGTACAGACCGGCAACAGCGTCACCGTGAACGGCTCGGGTCAGTTCACCGCCACCCTCGGGTCCAACACCGCCCTCGCGCTGCACGTCGGCGCGCCGACCTGCAGCTGATCCCCTCGGCCGACCGTCCGGCGCCGACCC